>CAYWRV010000095.1:0-7551 GCA_964460865.1 uncultured Smithella sp.
AAAAGGCGATTGAAGCAGGCGCAGACTACATCGTGAATCTGGCGAACCTGGAATCAATGGAGGTTGGTGTAAATCTGGAAGAGCCGCCAAAAGTAGCCACCGGTGTGGTCGGTCAGGTAAGAATATATGTCCCACTGGCCGGCATTGTCGATATCGCCGAGGAAAAGGCGAGGCTGGAAAAAGAGATGGGCAAGGTCGGCAAAGACCTCGAGCAGAGCTCCCGCAAGCTTGCCAATCATGATTTCCGCGCCAAGGCGGCTCCGGAAGTAATTGCAAAAGAAGAAGGCAAATTAAAAAGCTTTCAGGAAAAATTTACCGCTCTGGAAACGGCGCTCAAAAAGCTGGGCGGCATTCATGACTGACCGATGTGGAGAAGTTTTAGTAACAAACGGCAGTTTATAAGTCTTTGTTGAGGCAGCAGGATGGTCAGAGCAAAAATGAAAAGAATCGTTGCCGCCGCCCTGGCCGAAGATATCGGCACAGGCGATATAACGACACTGGCGACGGTCGGCCCTAAAAAGAAGGGCAGGGCGGTAGCAGTCGCCAAACAGGATTTTGTCGTTGCGGGGCTGGAGGTTTTCGCGTTCGCCTTTAAATGCATCGACAAAAACATAAGGGTAAAAAAGCTCATCACCGACGGGAAGCTTGCGAAAAAAGGCGACATTATCGCCGAAGTGGAAGGCAGATTGTCCGTTATTTTGCAAGCCGAGCGCACGGCGCTTAATTTTCTGCAGCGCATGAGCGGCATCGCCACTCAAACGGGCAAATATGTCCGGGCCGTGCGCGGCACGGGCGTTAAAATTCTGGATACTAGAAAAACCGCGCCCGGACTGCGCCCGCTGGACAAGATGGCGGTGCGGCTGGGTGGAGGCGTGAATCATCGTTTCGGCCTGTTTGACGCGGTTCTCATAAAAGACAATCACATCGAAGCAGCAGGCGGCATCACCGCCGCCGTCGCTCAGCAAAAAAAATACTTGAAAAAGAAGCTGAAAATCGAGGTGGAAGTAAAAAATCTCAGTGAGGTGAAAGAAGCCCTCGACTGCGGTGTGGATATCATTATGTTCGATAACATGACCAATGCCGCCATGAAGAAGGCAGTCGCGCTGGTGCACGGCAGGGCGCTGACCGAAGCCTCCGGCAATGTCAACCTGCGGCGCATTTCCGCAATTGCCAAAACCGGTGTTGATTTCATATCTGTCGGCGAGCTCACTCACTCTGTGCGCGCCGCGGATATTTCGCTGCTGGTGAAGGGCGCCAGCCGCCAGGAGTGAGACGACCGACCGGACATGGCCGGAGTTCGTTTCTACGGGCGGCTGATTTGCAGGTTCGGGCAACAGGGATGACGCCTGTAGGGATATGTGGAACAAATCAGGAAATTCCGTAAAGGCACGAAGTAAGAATAAGGCTCTGTCCGGAGACGGCAGGGAGCAGACCCGTGAATGATTATCATGGATTACTAAGACAAAATCTTGCCGGCAGACCCATCGGACACAAGATTTATTTCTATGAGCAGACTGGTTCGACCAATGATGACGCTTTTGGTCTGGGGAGCGAAGGGGAGCCGCACGGAACTGTTGTCATCGCCGACACGCAAACGACCGGTAGGGGAAGAATGAGCCGCTCCTGGCATTCGCCGCCGGGAGCAAATATCTATACATCCATTCTTTTACGACCTGAGTTTACACCGGCGCGTGCCCCGCAGATTTCCATCGCCGCCGGTGTGGCAGTGGCGGAAACCCTCCATAAATACTGCCCGGACAAAGTACAGTTAAAATGGCCCAATGATGTGCTCATTGCCGGCAAAAAAATTTGCGGTATTCTTTCCCAGATGAAGCTCTCGGCCGAGGCCATCGATTTTGTCGTTGTGGGGATCGGCATCAACGTCAATATGGTAAAAGAGCAGCTTCCGGAAGAACTACGGGAAACAGCCACGTCACTTTTCATAGAAACAGGACACGAACTGGTGCGTTCGGAGTTGATAATTTGCCTGTTTGAAAATATGGCAAAATGGTATAGGAAGCTCACCGAAGACGGCTTTGACACAATCAGAGAAAAATGGCTTAGCCTCTCACCGATGATTGGCGGGCCGGTGGCCGTCAGGTTTCACGACGAGACTATCCTGGGCAGGGCTTACGGGCTGGGCGATGATGGATCTTTAGCCGTTGTCACCGATGCCGATGAAACCGTATACGTTGCCGCGGGCGATGCGACTATATTAAAAAAGGCGAAAGATTATGCTGCTGGTCATTGACGTAGGCAATACCAATACAGTCCTGGGTTTGTTTGACGGGGAGCGCCTGATGTATGACTGGCGCATACGGACGGTCATCGGCCACACGGTTGACGAATACGGAGTGCTGATTTACAATCTGTATCATTCGAGCAGGATGAAAGACAGTGGGCTCAAGTCGGTAAGGGATATTATCATTTCCTGCGTCGTGCCGCCGATGCTCAATATTCTGGAGCCGGTCTGTGTTAAATATTTTAATATCAGGCCTATTATCGTAGGTCCCGAGACCAAAACGGGAATGCCGGTGTTTTACGACAATCCCCGGGAGATCGGTGCCGACCGGATTGTCAATGCGGTGGCTGCCTACAATAAGTATCAGCGAGAATGCATTGTGGTTGATTTCGGTACGGCCACAACATTTGATTATGTCTCCCCCCGGGGTGAATACATGGGCGGCTGCATTGCCCCCGGCATTGTAATTTCCAGCGAGGCGCTGTTTGCACGCGCATCGAAACTCCCGCGGGTGGAGCTTGGCAAACCCACGACCGTGATCACGAAGGATACGATAAGCGCCATACAGGCGGGTATTGTGTTCGGCTATGCGGGGCTGGTGGACGGTATTGTCAATCGAATGAAGGCGGAAGTGGACTCCCGTCCGGTGGTTATTGCCACCGGCGGTCTGGCACGGGTTCTGGCCCCGGAAACAAAAACAATTGAAAAGATCGAAGAAATGCTCACGCTGGACGGTTTGCGCATCATTTATGATCTCAATAAGAAATAAACCATGTTGAATGTCGGTTTAACTGGCGGCATTGCCTGCGGAAAGACAACGGTCGCACAGATGTTCATCCGCCTGGGCGGCATTGTCATTGATTTTGACAAGCTCGCTCACGAGGTCCAAATGCCGGACATGCCTGCCTGGCAGGATATTGTCGCCTGTTTCGGCCGGGATATTTTGCGCTCCGACGGGAATATCGACCGTGTCCGCCTCGGGGCGGTCGTCTTCGGCGATCCGGAAAAACTGCAAAAGCTCAATTCCATCGTGCATCCCCGTGTTTTTGAGCGGTGGCATTTGCAGCTTCAAAACATCAGTGCACAAAACCCCCGTGCGATAGTCTTTGCGGATGTCCCTTTGCTCTTTGAATGCGCCATGCAACACCTTTTCGATCTGACGATCCTGGTGGTGATCGAGCCGGCGCAGCAAATCGAGCGTCTCATGGCGCGCAACCTCATAACGCGCTCCGAGGCGCAAGTACGCCTGGCAAGCCAGATGCCGATCCACAATAAAATTGCTCTGGCGGATATCGTCATTGACAATCGGGATGATGTGGAAAAAACGAAAATGCGTGTGGAGGAAGTATGGCAGGAATTGCTCATAAGGGGAAAAAACAAAAAGCAAGGCGATAATGACTTGACGCCTGTGAAACCGGTGTGAAAACCCGGCTAAAAATCTATGAAGACCGGAGGAGCGAACAATGATTGAAAAAAATGTCATTACTGATTTCAGCCCTGAAGTATCTGAGCCGACCATAGGAGAGGGCTGCTACATTCATCCGTTGGCGTCGGTAATCGGCAATGTTATTTTAGGACGCAACGTCATGGTCGCGCCGACTGCATGCGTGCGAGGAGATGAAGGACAGCCTCTGCATGTCGGCAACGACTCCAATGTACAGGACGGGGTGAACATTCACGCCCTGGAAACGGAACAGGACGGCCGGCCGATTGAAAAAAACCGTGTAGAAGTGGACGGCAAACAATATGCTGTTTATGTGGGCGATCGCGTATCGCTGGCGCACCAGGTGCAGATTCACGGACCTGCCGTCGTTATGGACGACACTTTTGTGGGGATGAGGACGCTGGTGTTCAAATCTCAGGTCGGCAGAAATTGTGTCATTGAACCGGGCGTTATTTTGATGGGCGTAAAAGTTGCGGACGGGCGCTATGTTCCGGTGGGTTCGGTTGTGAAAAACCAGGAAGAGGCAGACCGGTTGCCTGAAATTACGGACGATTACGTTTTTAAAGACCTCAATAAAGGTGTTGTGCATGTCAACAGGGAACTGGCAAAAGGCTATCTCAAGGCTACGTCCTGATCAGGCCGGATTGCCGCAAAAAAAGAGCAGCCGGTTGTCTCCGGAAACGCACAACCGGTTGCTCTAGATTCGCGTATGCTGGCAAAAATTAAACCTTCAGGTAAAAAAAAGCCTCCGCGTTATTGTCTTTCCTGCGGCCGGACGGAAAATATGCGTAATCGCCGCTACTGCACTGTGGGGTGCCGTCAGCACCTGCGCCAGAAGCTCACCACCCGCACCGGATTGCTCGAGGCCCTCAATGTCCGCCACGCCACGTTTTATTTCACCCCCGAGATGATTGTGCTCGACATCGTTGTTCGCGACATTCGCGACGTGTTTCGCTACACAGCCAGGCGCTCTAATGGAAGCAGGCCGGCGGATGATTTCGGGAAAATGGCCAATATGTTGGGAGAGGCGTGGTGGGAGGAAACTGAACGTACAGGGAAAAAATACATGGCGTCGCGCCGCCTCCTGCAGATGGCCGAAAAACTGGAAGGAGATGGTCTGGTACGTCCCCGACTAGTCAAAACACCCAGCGTAAGAGCGGAGAGTCTTCGCTGCCTGGGTATCAGCAGAGCCGAACTAGGCTCGAAGCAGCTTGTCAAGCTAATCCGGGACGCCTACCGCAGGGAGGCAAAAATTCACCACCCGGACGCGGGCGGTGAATCCAGAACCTTCAGGGGCATCCATGATGCTTACAAGGATCTTTTAAAATGGGCTGATCACCCGACATTCATCCGCCGGCGCGGGTTTCCCGATAAGTGGTACTACGATGGCTCGGCGCAAAAGTGGACTCAGCCCACACCCAGAAAACGTTAAGCCGGCTGAGGAGACCGTGTGGCTGCGCGGCCTGGCGCCTGCGCCCCTTCTAGTATTCGTAAGGCAGGTCAAACTTGTAGGCCTGGGCGAGCCACGACAGGTATTCGCGGATGGCTTCCAGACCCGCGAGCCCCCTGCCGGCATCGATGGGGTGGGAAAGTCCCATCTGTATTAAGGCATTGATTTCATCGAGTCTGTTGAAGTCCGGCAGTGAGGTTTCCAGGAAGGTAAGATACTCATTCAGGACGGACAGGTACTCGGGCCCGTAAGTTTCGCAGTAGCGGCACTGCGCCCGTTTGAGATCTGATGTAAGTCTTGCCATCTCCTCGGACTGTTGTTTGCTCACCACGATGCTACCGGTGGCGGATAACTGACGGTGCAGTACTGCCAGTTCTTTTTCGCGCGCCTGCGCCGCCCTGCGGTCAAGGGACTTGAATTTTTCCCATATCGCAGCTTTACCGGTGTTTAGTTTATCTGTCAGTTCTTTTTGTTCGTATTCGATGGGTTTTGTTTTTTCCGGCTTCTGGAGTTTGACCGTCCTTTGGGCATCTGCCGGACGTGCCTGTGGCTCCTGTTTCCATTTGGAGGATTTTGCCGTCGTTTTTTCTACTGATCCGGGCTGCTTTTCCAGGCGGGCCGCAATCGCCTCCCGATTGGCATCACGATATGTCTGTACATCTTCTCTGCGCTGGAAAAGCTCTTTGTCCATCTTATCCATAAGCGCGCGGACGGATTTTTCAAACTCCGCCTTTTGCTGGTGTTTTACCTGACAGGCGTTTTGTGGAATAACCGGCATATCGGTCATGCAGGACTCAGGTGAGGTTTGGGCATGGGCAAAGGAAGTGACGAGGGTGAAAAGAAAAACCGCGATCATCTTTTTCATTTTTATGTCTCCCGCTTGATTATTTTATGGTCAATCCTTGATTAAAATTCACAAACAGCTAAACGGCCCCCGGTTGAATCTGAAGACGCTCGCCCGGTCAACTCCCCGACTGTGATATCATCCTACGGTTTTATACGGAGTGACCAGTGAAAAACGAAAAATTTAAATTGTGTAGACATTGCTTAAATAGCCGGAATAACTCTTTTTTGTCAAGAAGTTTATTTGGTTTTCCGGTTTTTGGCATCTTTGAAGTCCGCAGGTGTGTTCAGGTTCCAGAAAAGCAGCCCGTCGGGGTCAAAGCGGCGAATCTCGTCTGATGTAACCGTCTTTACGCGCACGTCATTGAAAAATCCCGCAACCTTGAGTTTGTCTCGCTCGAGCTGTCTTTTGATTACAGGCAGGCAATTTCTTGAATAGAAAGCGCACAGAGGCTGATAGCCCTCTGCCGTTACGGGGACGACCACATCATGGTTTTCAGCCGGACGGGCAAGATAGAGGATAAAGTCCGGATTCAGATAGGGCAAATCACAGGCGCTGACAAAAATGCCGGGGTTTTTTGCGTAAAACAGGCCAGTGAAAATTCCTCCCAGCGGGCCTTTGTTTTTATAAATATCTGTGACGATAGAGGCATCGCTGAATTCGATGTAGGAGACCGGGTCGTTGGTTACAATGATAATTTCATTAAATAACCTGCGATAGATGTCCATAATTTTGTCGATAAGGCGGTTGCCGTCAATTTCCAGAAACGCCTTATTTGTGCCCATCCGTGAATTTTTCCCGCCTGCTAAAATTATTCCGGATGCATACTTTATAAGATCATTCTTTTGCATATCATCCGACATTTCTTAGCTCAAAATTATTTGATGGCACCATATTATTGCAAAATGATGACCGGTGTCCACTTTTTTTATTGACACTTGAAAAGTAAGTCTGTAAAAACGCAAACTCGTGTTTTTTACTAATTTTTGAAGGGGGTTGTATGGCTTTGCAAGAACAAGTTTTTGGAATGCCCGCCAGAAGCGGGAGATGGTTATTTGTGGTGCTGGGACTGATCATGAATGTATGCCTCGGCGCCGTATATGCCTACAGCATTTTTCTGGGACCGGTCAGGAAAGAATTCCCTGATATTTCAGCGTTTCAGGCGAATCTTCCTTTTATGGTTTTTCTCGCCTTTTTCGCCATCCTCATGTTTTTCGGAGGAAGGGTCATGGAAAAACTGGGGCCGCGTAAACTGGGTCTCATCGGCGGTATCATTGTCGGCCTGGGATGGTTTCTGGCGGCTTACGCGCCCAATATCTGGGTGCTGGTTTTAACCTATGGCGTGATCGCCGGTTCCGGTGTCGGACTGGTTTACGGCTGCCCGGTGACGATGGGCGCCAAATGGTTCCCCGATAAAAAAGGCCTTGCGGTGGGATTGATGCTGGCCGGTTTCGGCGGCTCGGCACTCATTACGGGAAAAATCGCCAATGCTCTTATTCCGGCATATGGACTTTCCTCTACATTCATGTATTTCGGTGTTGCCTTCGGCGTGATTCTGATTGTTTTGAGTC
>CAYWRV010000096.1:0-7408 GCA_964460865.1 uncultured Smithella sp.
CCCCCAGGAATGCGTTGGAAAGATAATGATCCATCCGCCCGATCAGCACATCGCCGGGTTTCAAATGTGTTTTCATATCGTTTAGCTGCTCATCGGTGATGGCCGGGATGGGATTTGAAAGCCTGGTCTCCCCGATCAGGCTGGCCAGACTCATCGTTACTCGATAGAGAGGAAACTTTACGCTGTTTTTGACATTAGATTCCCAAAGTTCCCTGAACGCTCTCATATCCGATATGTGATGCTCTTTGAGCGAACGGCGATTGGTTGCAATTCTGTTGAGAGCTTCATTCATCTGCAGACACAGAAGAGACTGTTCGATGTCTTCTGTGGAAACTTTCCTGTCCAGCGAACGCATGCCATATAAAAAATGAAGAAGAGGCGCGCTGAGTCTGCTCTTAATAAGGTCCCGGACTGCGCCGCGGGGGATTCTCGTAGATACCCGCCCATCGAGATTAAAAAATCCCGGCGGGACTTCGGAATCAAGAATTTTGAAGATGGGATTGATACGATACAATGACTTATCAAAGACATTAAGCACTGCCCGGTCACCGACCACCGTATTTAAAAACCAATCCAGGTAGGTTCTGTACATGCCGGAGGCCTGACACAGTAAAAGGCGCACTTCAGGACGATAGGGAAAATCGGGGTCGGATTCGGCAAGTCTCCAGCGGGCCATCGTGTTTTCGAGCCTGTGGAAAGTCAGTATCATGCGAAACTGCATCAGGCGGGCATCGGTCAGCTCTGAATCGGAAAAGAAATTCTTCCCGCCGGCTTTTTGCATGCGCTCCATGGCTGTATCAACTAAATGAAGCAAACGAATATTATCAAAACGCAGCTCGTCGTCCATACGGGAAATTTTTTCGTAATCGCGTTTCAATGTTTCCAGCAGATCCTGCGGGGACTCATTTGTGTACCAGACAATCGAGCGGCTTCTTTTAAAATGATCAGCCAGTTTTTCCAGAATTTGTTCATCTGTAACTACGGACGGCCCGTTTTGGTCTTGCGCGGAGGCCTTAAGAACAATTTCGATGCCGATTTTATCACTATTGAAACGTACAGCGGGCGCTTTGTCATACGAATCAGATGCCGCAAAACGAATACGGACATCAAAGAAATCAAAAGAAGCTCTGCGGTATGCTTCCAGAACTTCCTCGAGTTGCCTCAATAACAGACGTTCTTCTCCGGCGCGCACCCCCGGTGTTATCAATTCAACGCTACCGGCAGTGGAAAATGATGTGGAAATTTCAAGTGGCACATGCCAGTGGGAGCGGACAAAAAAGCGCAGTCGTTCGACTCCCCGTGTTGTTGCAGTTGATGATTCCAGGCTGACGGTGGGGGGATTCGATATTTTGTTTTGACATGATCTTAATGCGTTGTCCCGTGACGTGATGGTGCAGAAGGTGTTATCAGACATTCGGGCGAACGCATCGAGAAGTTCGGGTGAGTCATAAGGGTTGTTTGATAAATTAACGGATCGCAGCGCCTTAAATTGCGACAATGGAGACAGATTCGGCGCTATGATCAAGTTTCGCGAAATATCAAATGCTTCCAGAGAGCTTTTTTCCGGGGCGACGAAGGCTGGAATTTGAACAAAGCGGTTTCCCGACAGATCCAGGATTCGCAGATAATTATTATTTTGGAAAACCCTGTCCGGAAGGTGATCCAGTAGGTTGTTCCCCAGAAAAACAGATTCCAATTCCAGATTATCCCCGAACGCATCGGGGCTTATTTCGGATAACTCACAACCGGAACAATCAAAACGTTTTAAATGAGGGAGTGCACGAAGTTCATTTTTGAGAGTTTTCAGGGGATTTCGTGCCACAACGAGATTCTCTAAATTAGTCAAACCCTTAAGCGTGGACCAATCCAGAGATTCAAGCCTGTTACCCTCAAGATTGAGCATCTTTAGCCCTTCGAGCCCTTCGAAGTCCCCCGGCTTCAATGACGTAATATCTTTTTCAATAATTTGAAGATATTCAATATTCTTCAGCTCATAATCCTTGATTGTGTCACAGCGAACCGCTCCTGCCGCACCTGACCTGAAGCGCTGGATGTCAACCTCCTTTTGAATTGCAACCCTGACCTGCTCCGTGCGGCCGCAGACGGAGACGAAATTATGTGTGACATTTTCGCCGGATGCCGAAACAGGCAGTGCCAACAAAAACAATGTAAGGGCGACAAACATAGCCGAAGCGTTACGAATCATTTTCATCCTCTCGATCATCTCGTTGATAATATACGCTGCACCTGCATGGTCAGTATGATGCTCAAGGGCCTTCATTTTCCCCTTCACGCTGAAATGCTTTTATCTTATTTTTTATTGATTTGAATTTGCAAAAGCATTTAGCGCAAAGCATGTACGGTGTCAATTAATATAAAGTCATTGCGCTGGAAGAAGGCATTTTCCGGCGACGGATGCCTGAATTGAGAAGACGATTGTAATACAAAGCAAGCAATATTCGCTGCCGGATAGCCACTTGATGTCCCGAAAAATCATAAAAATGAGGTCTATACCGGTTGAGTCATTGCTCACGGGCGGCTTCGCGCTGCTGTTCGCGCATCATTTCATTTAGCTCATCGACTGCTTCTTCGGGACTGAGATGCTGGAAACGTTTCCGGGCTCCATCAGCGTCTTGAGAGGTTTTTTCCAGTGCGTCTTCCAGGCCTCTGGTAATCGCCTCCTGCCTCCGGAATGCGTCTGCCTGAGCGCCGAACATTTGATTCTGCAAGTCACGGATCAGGCTGTCTTTCATTTCCTGATTCATTCGTGAATTACGGATGTCTTTTTCACGGGCGTAGTATTCATCAAGAACCTGCGCCTGGTAGGCCGCATGGCGCCTGGTATCGTCGAGGCGCTGCAGCTCTTCGGGCGTGAACGTCTCCCGGCGGATTTTTTCCAGTATGGCCTCTTTTTCGGACCCCGACCGGGCTTCGGACAGATCCCTGCCGTAGAGATTGAGCTTTTCCTGATAGCGGGCGTACGATGTCAGGTTGTCTTCATAGGGCATGGTTTCGCTCCCCCACATCATTTCGTTCAAAATGGCGAGCCGCCGCTCTTTTTCAAAGCCGAACATCGAATTGTCCGCGAGGATCATCCGGCGGCGGATGTCGTATTCGTCCGCTTTTTCACTGGCCCCGAAGATCAGATCGGCATTTTCCTCTCCGAAGACGGACCTGCGGTACTCCCGGATGCGCGCCAGATTATCCAGCGCCTCACGGGTAGATCCGGTGATGCTCCAATCCTCCATGTTTTCTTGCATATATATCTGATAATCTACATACGTTTTATACAGCTCCAGCATCTGCCGCGCCTGGGCGGGGGGCAGAACCGACGAGAGATAGAGCTCGGCTTTTTCAAAAGCGTCGTCCAGATCTTCAGCGTCCCCGAACAAACGGTCCATAAACCGGAAAAATTGCAGCGTGTCACGATTGACCACGGATCCGGTGAACTGCTCTTTGACGTTTTGTTCGCTGAAATCCCGGTCTGCCGCCCAAAACCGCTTCACATCCTCATTGGTGATATTTTTCCATCCGCTGTTTATTTCACTCATTTGCAGCTGTTCGCGGTAGTTCTGATCGGATGCGGTTGTTTCCTCCCCTCTGTTTCGCAGTATCTGATTTGCGGCGAAAACTATGATGGCGAGGACAACTGCCACTGCAACAGCGATGGTTATTTTATGATTCCCCATTTTCTCGGTTCTCCCTCCCTGCGTAACCACGATACTGGCCGAATGTGTGCTAGTGTTTCTCAAGACCTTTTCTGACGGCTTCCGTCCGGCGGAAAGCCTCTGCGGCCTCGCTGAAGCACTCATCCTGCAGGGCGTTTATTTTCTGTTGGCGCAGTGCCTGCGGAATGTCGCGGTCTTCGAGAATCTTCTTTTCAGCGTCGCGGTAGCGTTTGAGTGTTTCCTGCTCGGCCGCCATGCGTTCATCCACAACGCGCAGTTTTACGATTTGTTCATCTGTAAAAAATTCTTTGCGAAATTCGTGAATTTTCAGTTTGCGCTCTTCGTCGCCAAGCTCGGCGAGGTCTTTTGCATATAACTGTATTTTTAGCTGATAGCGATTGTAGGGGGTGTTGTCCTCGCCCGGGGGCATTTTCTCGTCTCCCCACATGTCGCTTTTGAGTTTGTCAAGGCGGTTTTCTTTGTCCCCGCCGTAAAGGGCGGGATCGGCGATGATCATTTCCCGTCGCAAAAAATATTCTTTTTCCTTAACCTCCTCGCCGAAAAGAGCGTCCGCCGTTTCTTTGCCCATCGCCTCCCGCCGAAAGACCTGCACACGGTACAGCAATGCCAGCATACCTTTCAGATCCTCATTTTTTATCTCGAAGCGTCTGTCACTAAGAAGTGTGATCCGGCAGGGAAGGTACTTCCGATAAACATCAAAAAGTGTTTCGGCTTCCTTCCCGGAAAAGTGCGATCTGAAATGGTTATGAACCGCGTCGTAATGGCCGTCGAGGTCACGTGCGGATTGAAGAGGATATTTTTGCTCCATGAGGTAAAACAGATCCAGCGTGCGCGGAGTGATTCGCCCCTCATTCAGGAAGGGGTTATCGGAGCCCTCTGTCACTTTCTGTCCGGCCGGCAGAGTCTTGTCGAAAATATAGTTAGTTTCCAAATATGAATTTCGGGTGTCATTTTTGAAAAAATGGACGGCTTTAAAAATAATGAGCGCCACAATGGCGGCCGGAATCACAGCTATGAGAATTTTTGTCTTTTTTTTCATATGATGCAGGTGTACATTTGCGTCGTTCTACCATCAATTTGTTGAAAACAAAAAGGGGATAAAACTTCTATCCCCTTTTTTCGTTTGAAGTGAAATTTCAGCGGTTAATGGTTTAGTAGCCTTTTGCCTTCAACTTCTTGGCGAGATTGACCCAGTATGCTTTGGCATCCCATACCTGACCGCGAAGCTGCATATTGACTGCATCAAGATGATTCACTCCATTGCTGAAGATGGGGCCGCGTTCGCAGCCCAGATAGGTGCCCCATTTCGCGGAGGATTCCTGCACCAGGCCGTCGCCGATGCCGCCGCCCATGTAGTACGACATCGTTGCCGTATCTTTCATCATGTCATATAACGCCAGAGCAGCTTCATCCACTGTGGGCTCTTTTTGGTTGCCCAGGAGTATTTTTGTAAACATAGCCAGTTGATCGGCTGTGGTGCGGATAATATCATATTTGCGGTAAGCCACGGCAAAGCTCTGATAATACACACCCTTCATATTCGGAGTGTTGGGATTGAAAACTTTTGTCATATAATCGACGGTCAGTTCCCGTTCATTTGCTTCGGCATAGGTCTGATCGCCGGGAAACATTGCGAAGTTGGCCATCAGCGGTTTCAGGGTGGGGAATACGTCGGTGATGGTCAGTAAAACCGAGTCGATGAATGATCCGCGATGGGGAGAGGCGGCGGTTGTGAGACTGGCAACGTATGGCGCGAGTCCCAGGTTGGAGATGGCATAGCGGGTATACAAACCGCCCTGTGAATGACCCATGATGTTGAATTTGGCCGAGCCGTCTGTCGCCCTGATGGCTTCGAACTGTTTTTTGAAAGCCGCGGACTTCACCGCATTGGTATGAAGCGCGGGCACCGTTGTATAATAAACAGTGGCTCCGCAGGCCCTCAAGGCTTCAACAATGCCGGGAAAACTATGAGGCATAGTCGCCGTCGGAGTAAAGCCCATCCCGTGGGCCAATATAATCGGATACTTTGTTTTACATGACGTATCCCGGGCTAGAACGGATGACGCCATAACGATGGAAACCACGAAAACCAGCACTGCACACACACTCAATTTAAACGCCGTATCTTTCATAAATCCTCCTTTTAAAGTCGATTCCCCCTGCGAAAAGCCGCAAGGTTCTCATCCGCTTCAATATAATTTTCGTTATAGCTCTCCGGCGTCGTGGCCGTGACGCTTTACCGGGTGCAACATTTTTTTAATTTGGCGTTTTTTATCGTCGCCGGAAGAATACAGCCATACCGGCAACATATTTCCCTGCAGACTTTATAAAGATGATCCTCCATGGATACACAGGATTGATCATTTGATATGACCGGGCGCATTTTTGCATAAGATGTGCCACTATGAACTAATTCTATAATTATGTGATATAATTGACGTTATTTTAAAAGCACCCTGAGAGCGACATTGTTTTTTAATTAACGGTCTCAATTATGTTTCATTGCTACGATATTAACGAGACTCAAGTGATACTGATTTGATACTTTTTTACCAAAGTCGCAAAATTTGAAGAGTAGTGCCTGGAAAACGCCCGATTAGACAGGGATTCTTCAAGGAATTCAGCCTCCGAAACCGTCACGACGAGAACAAGATGCGGATTATTGCCACGGCGCGCAGGTGTGTCGAAAATCCGATGTATATCGCCGGAGGCGGGAGATAGCAATTTTAAACATGAAGGATAGGCAGCATACAATCACAAAAGAGATTTTGGCGGAGCTTACACAAGGTTGAGATTGAAGTGTAATATTTGAGACGGATGAATCACTATAGAGACGGCTGTCATGATTTGGGTAATATAGCGGCCACATCTTGTGCGGCCATCGGTTTGTAGAAGTAGTAGCCCTGGATTTCCGTGCATGCATTCTCCTTCAGGAAGGCCAGTTGCTGCGCGGTCTCCACGCCTTCAGCCACGACTTTGAGGCCGAGGGTTCGCCCCAGCTCCAAAATGACTTTGATGATTCCCTCATCCTTTAGGTTTTGCCCGATGCCGCGGACAAATTGCATGTCGATTTTAATCCGGTCAACGGGCAGGTTCTTCAAGCGGCCGAGCGACGAATAATCAGTTCCGAAATCATCAATTGAAAGTGATACCCCCAGAGATTTAAGCCTGTTCATGGTGGCAAACACATAATCCGCATCCTGGCTTCCCACGCTTTCGGTCACTTCCAGTTCCAGGCATTTTGGTTCCACCCCCGTCCTGGCGAGCACCCCGCTTATGATATCGATGATATGGGGGTTGTAGAACTGCTGCACAGATAGATTTACGGATATTTTTACCGGTTTGAGGCCCTGATTCTGCCACAGAATATTCTGGCGACATGCCGCAAGCAGCACCCACTCACCGATGGAATGAATAAGGCTGGTTTTTTCCGCAAGGGTGATGAACCTCATCGGCGGGATGATACCATGCACAGGATGACGCCAGCGCAGCAGGGCTTCCAGACCGATGATCTGCATTGTTTCGGGATTTATCTGGGGCTGATACTCCAGAAACAATTCATTTTTTTCAATTGCCCGGTACAGGCTGTTGGTGAGTTCCATATTTTCCAGAACTTCCTTTTTCATCTCTGCCGTGCAGAAAGCGAACCTGTTTTTCCCCTTGCTTTTGGCCTCGTACATGGCCATGTCGGCATTCTTGATGAGCTCGTCAGGGTTGTC
>CAYWRV010000097.1:0-7397 GCA_964460865.1 uncultured Smithella sp.
GTTTTTCTCTTTTTGCTCTGACTTTCAGTGTCTTTTTGGAAGCCAATGTTCCACCCCTTGAAACTAGTTATTTAATAAAATTCTATTTAGCACCGGCAGCTTTACCGGCTTTGCGGCGGATATATTCGCCTACATATTTAATGCCTTTTCCCTTATATGGCTCGGGCTTTTTCAATGCCCTGATCTCCGAGGCGACCCGGCCGACCAGTTCCTTGTTAATTCCTGAAACAACCAGATTAACCTGCTTGTCGATCGCAACATTGATCCCTTTGGGAATGTTGTACTCCACCGGGCTGGAAAAGCCCAGGGCAAGCTTGAGGGTCGAGCCGGCAAGTTCGGCACGATAACCCACTCCGGAAATCTCCAGTGCTTTTTGGAAACCAGTGTCCACGCCTGTAACCATATTGCTGATCAGAGTTCTCACCAGCCCGTGATAGGAACGTGCGAGGCGATCATCCGAAGTTCTCTCTATGGTCATCTGTCCATCGGCGAGTTTGAGCGCCACTCCCTCCGGCAACCTTGAAGACAGTGTCCCTTTGGGACCCTCAACTTTGACCATGCCCTCGCTTTGGGTGATTTTCACACCTTTTGGCACAGTGACCGGCTTTTTACCTATTCTCGACATGAGCTACAACTCCATATATAATCTGCAGTTTTACTACCAGACATTGCAAAGGACTTCGCCGCCGACATTTAATTCTCTGGCTTCCCGGTCCGTAATGACGCCCCGGGAAGTCGAAAGAATTGCTATGCCCAGACCGTTTAGCACCTTCGGTATGCCGTCCGCAGGCACATAAACTCTGCGCCCGGGTTTACTTATTCGTTTAATTTCGGTGATGACCGTCTTTTTGGTGTCCGGATATTTAAGAACGATCTTGAGCAGCGGGTGCCCCTTTTCGTCTTTGACGACATCATAATTGCTTATATAACCGGATGACTTCAAAACCTTGGCGATATTTAAGTTCATCTGCGACATACGCACATTGACGCTCTTAAAACGGGCCTTGTTTCCATTACGTATCCTGGTGAGCATATCGGCGATAGGATCTGTCATCCCCATGCTGTTCCTCCTCCAACAAAAATTACCAGCTTGACTTTATAACGCCGGGAAGCTCTCCCTGCAGGGAAAGTTTCCTCAGGCAAATTCTGCACATCTCAAATTTTCTATAAAAAGCGCGCGGCCGGCCGCATACCTGACACCGGTTATATGCTCTGACCGCGAACTTGGGTTCTCTCTTTGCTTTTGCAATCAATGACTTTTTTGCCACGCGAATTCCTCCGGAGCTTCCTCGTTAATTCTTGAACGGAACACCCATCAATTGAAGCAGCATCCGGGCTTCTTTATCCGTCCGGGCCGTCGTCACGATGGTGATATTCATTCCCTTGATTTTTTCAACTTTATCGTAGTCAATTTCTGGAAAAATAATCTGCTCATGCAGACCGAGGGAGTAATTGCCCCTGCCATCAAAAGCAGTGGGCGAGATACCCCTGAAATCCCTGACTTTCGGCAAAGCCACATTGACCAGCCGGTCAAAAAATTCGTACATGATTTCTTTTCTCAAGGTAACCGTACAACCAATGGGCATCCCCTGGCGCAGCTTAAAGGTGGCAATTGATTTTCTCGCCCTGGTTATGACCGGCTTCTGGCCTGTAATCATCGCTATTTCCGATGCGGCGCTGTCGAGCATTTTTACGTTTGAAATCGCCTCACCCAGCCCCATATTGACGACAATTTTCATAATTTTCGGGACCTGCATGGGGTTTGGATAAGCAAATTCCTTGATGAGCGCCGGCACCACTTTTTCTTTATAATACTCTTTTAATCTTGCCATTTTATTTTAACCCACATCTATAACATCATTGCACTTACCGCATATTCGGACTTTTTTGCCGTCATCGAGGATGCGATTTCTGATTCTGGACGCTTCCTTGCACTTGCCGCAAATGACGCTTACCTTTGATGCATCCAGCGCCGCCTCCATTTCCACAATTCCACCTTTACTTTTTTGATCAGGGCGCTTGTGTTTTTTGATGATGTTGATCTTTTCAACAACCACTTTATTCTTTTCTGGAATGGTCTTTATAATTTTCCCGGTTTTTCCTTTATCTTTACCGGAAATCACCTTTACCATGTCACCCTTTTTCAGTCTGCCTAAGCTCATTTCCACCCTCATCCAACCTTCTATAAAACTTCCGGGGCCAGAGATATAATCTTCATGAACTGTTTTGCCCTGAGCTCCCGCGCAACGGGCCCGAATATCCTGGTTCCGATCGGCTCCATCTGATTATTGATCAGGACCGCTGAGTTATCATCGAATTTGAGATAAGAACCATCCGGCCTGCTGACTTCTTTGGCCGTGCGGACAATGACGGCTTTCATCACATCGCCTTTTTTGACCTTCGAGTTCGGAATGGCCTCCTTTACCGACACCACGATCACATCGCCCAGACTGGCAAAGCGGCGCTTCGACCCGCCCAGCACTTTAATGCAGGCGACGCGCTTGGCGCCGGAATTATCGGCCACATTTAGAACTGTCTGCATCTGAATCATAAAATAAACCCCGTTTTATCAAGATACCTGCCACTACGGACTGGCTTCTATTTCGCCTTCTCCAGAATTTCGAGCATCCGCCACCTCTTGTCCCTGCTCATCGGACGCGCTTCCATGATCAATACTGTATCGCCGATCGCGCACTCATTTCGTTCATCATGTGCCTTATACTTGTCATGTCTGCGGACATATTTGTGGAAGACAGGGTGTTTAACCAGCCTTTCTGTTCTGACCACGATGGTTTTATCCATCTTATTGCTGACAACGACACCCTTTAATGTGCGCTTGTTACTTTTTTCAGCCATATTAACCTGCGGCCTCCTTTTCTTTGAGGACAGTCGCGATGCGGGCAATGTCCCTGCGGATGCGGCCCAGGCTCGCGGTTGATTCGAGCTGCCCTGAAGAATGGCGAATTTTTAATCGAAACAGCTCTTCTTTGAGCTCATTGCTTTTATTAAAAAGCTCGCTTACACCAAGTTCTCTGATTTCATTAATTTTCATCAGATATCTCCCTTGCTATAAACTTGGTAGAGATGGACAGTTTATGCGATGCCAGGCGAAATGCCTCTTTGGCTGTTTCTTTGGACACACCTTCCATCTCGTAGAGAACCGCGCCGGGCTTGACCACCGCCACCCATGCTTCCGGAGCTCCTTTTCCCTTTCCCATGCGCGTTTCCGCGGGCTTTTTCGTAACGGATTTATGCGGAAAAACGCGGATCCATATTTTACCGCCGCGCTTCACGTAGCGCGTCATGGCCACACGAGCGGCTTCGATCTGGCGCGCTGTTATCCATCCGCACTCAGCAGCCTGCAGGCCGTAGTCTCCAAAGGCAACAGAAGCTCCTCTGGTCGCTTTTCCACCCATGCGTCCCTTCTGCAGCTTTCTGAATTTAACACGTTTTGGCATTAACATATCTTATAACTCCCGTTTCCCTGTTTACGGCGGTTGGGCCTTGCGGCCGTTCCGACACCATCACGGCTGTTTCTCACTTTTACCCGGCAGAACCTCTCCATGAAAAATCAACACTTTCACCCCGACAAGGCCATAGGCGGTATTGGCTTCGATAAATCCGTAGTCGATATTGGCCCGCAATGTGTGCAGTGGAACCCGTCCCTCACGATACCACTCAGAGCGGGCAATTTCAGCCCCTCCCAGCCTTCCGGAACAGGTGATTTTGATCCCTTTGGCACCGAATTTAAGGGCGTAGCCTACGCATTTTTTCATCGCACGGCGGAAAGCAACTCGCCGTTCCAGCTGCTGGGCGACATTCTCGGCTACGAGCTGAGCGTCTGTCTCCGGTTTTCGCACTTCCAGAATATTGATGATGATCTCCGAAGCGGAAAATTTCTCAATCTCTGTTTTGAGCTTCTCTATTTCGGATCCCTTTTTCCCTATAATCACACCGGGGCGGGCCGCGTAAATATTGACTTTAGCCTTGTTGGCGGCTCTTTCTATCTCAATGTGCGAAACCCCTGCGCTGTAAAGCTTTTTCTTGAGGTGATTACGGATTTTAAGATCCTCAAGCAACATGCTGCTATAGTTTTTTTCGGCAAACCATACCGATTGCCATTTTTTAATATAGCCCAAACGTAATCCTACCGGGTTAACCTTCTGGCCCAATACCGTTCCTCCTTACCTTTCAGCCACAATAACGGTGATATGTGATGTTCTCTTCTTAATGCTCGCCGCCCTGCCCTGAGCTCTGGGTCTCCATCTTTTCAGGGACGGCCCCTGGTCAACAAATATTTCTTTAACGTAGAGCGTATTCTCGTCGATATTTGGATTCTGCGCCGCGTTGGCGACAGCCGATTTGAGCACCTTGGCCACAACACCGGCCGCATACTTTCTGGTAAACATCAGTGTATTGCGGGCATCCTGGACCTTTTTGCCGCGCACCAGATCGACAACCAGCCGCACTTTCTGAGGCGACATCCTGATATATTTTGCAACTGCTTTCGCTTCCATACCTTATAACTCCCGACAATACTACTGGGCCAAATTTATTTTTTAACCTTTGTTTTACGGTCTCCCGCGTGCGAGTAAAAAGTTCTCGTGGGCGCAAACTCACCTAGCTTATGCCCCACCATATTTTCCGTTACATAAACCGGAATGAATTTTTTCCCGTTGTGTACGGCAAATGTCAAACCGATCAGCTCCGGCGTAATGGTCGAACGGCGCGACCAGGTTTTTATGACATTTTTGCTGCTTTCGGCTTCCATCTTTCTGACCTTGGCCAGCAGGCTTTCTTCAATATGAGGGCCTTTTTTGATCGAACGAGCCACGTCTTATTTTCCTCTTCTCTTTAGGATATATTTATCTGTTCTTTTATTCTTTCTGGTTTTGTGCCCTTTGGTCGGCACTCCCCACGGTGTGCACGGATGACGTCCGCCGGAGGACTTGCCTTCGCCGCCGCCCATGGGGTGATCCACCGGATTCATGACCACGCCACGGTTATGGGGACGTTTGCCCAGCCAGCGGGTGCGCCCGGCTTTGCCGATGCTGACATTCTCGTGCTCAATGTTGCCAACCTGACCGATAGTGGCCATGCACTCACTGAAGATTTTGCGCACCTCGCCTGAGGGGAGTCTGACCTGCGCATAATTTCCTTCTTTGGCCATGAGCTGCCCGAAAGCACCGGCCGAGCGTATCAACTGGCCGCCGCGGCCGACTTTCAATTCAACGTTGTGTATCAGTGAACCCAGCGGTATGTTTTTCAAGGGCATGGCGTTACCGGGCTTAATGTCCGCTTTTTCGCCGCTGACCACGACGTCGCCTACCTTGATCTGCTGAGGTGCAACCATATATCTTTTTTCACCGTCGCGGTAGTTGAGTAAGGCAATGCGCGCAGTACGATTCGGGTCATATTCAATAGAAGCGACCCTGGCCGGAATATCTTCCTTATTGCGGCGGAAATCAATAATACGGTATTTTCTTTTATGTCCGCCGCCGATGAAACGCGCCGTAATCCGCCCGTGCACGTTGCGCCCGCCTGTTTTCTTGATCGGTGCAAGCAGACTTTTGAGAGGTTTGTCGGTGGTAACCTCCTCAAAATCAGAGACACTTTGAAATCTGCGCCCGGGTGATGTCGGTTTGTATTTGATAATTCCCATCTGCTCAATCCTTAACCAGTTTATACGCCTTCGGCAACTTCAATACGATTGCCTTCCGCTAATGTTACAATTGCTTTTTTCCAGTGACTCTTCTGTCCGACAATTCTTCCGAGTCTCTTCTTTTTCCCTAAAACAGTCGCTACCCGGACATCGGTAACTTTTACTTTGAAAAGCTTTTCCACTGCCTGAGCGATTTCCACTTTATTGGCGCGCCGGTCCACCTGGAAATGGTATTTATTTGAAGCTTCGCGATCCAGGTTACTTTTTTCCGTCAACAATATTTTTTTAATAATCAGATGCAGTTCCATTATGCCAACAATGCTCCCTCAATTTTTTTGACGGAGGGTTCCAGAAGGACCAGATGTTCATATTTCAGAATGTCGTAAACATTGATGCCTTCTGATCTAATCATTTTTACGTCTTTAATATTTCTGGATGACTTGAGCAAAACAGTGTTTTCCGCGTCAATGACAAAAAGCGCTTTTTTCATGCCCAGACGTGAAACTGCCTGATGAAACGCTTTCGTGCTTATCTCCTCCAGCGGGAAATCCCGCAATATCATCATCTTGTCATCCTTAAATTTCATGCTTAAAGCGGAAATCAAAGCTTTGCGACGAACCTTCTTCGGGAGGCTGTACCCGTAGTCACGCGGGTGCGGCCCAAAAACAGTCCCGCCGCCCCGCCAGATGGGCGAACGCGAGGTACCGGCGCGCGCGCGTCCCGTGCCCTTTTGACGCCAGGGTTTTTTTCCGCCACCCTGCACATCGCCGCGCTCCTTTGTCTGGGCGGTTCCGGAACGCCGTGAGGCGAGCTGCATCTTGACTACATCATAGACTGTAGCCTCATTGATTTCCGCGCCGAACACGGCGTCGCTCAGTTCAATTTCGGCGACCTTATTCTTTTCAATATCAAAAACATCCGCAATTGCCATGTTAATTACTCCGCCACTCTATACACTTTTTTTCCTGGCTTGCCTGATCAGCACATAGCCGTTTTTTGAGCCGGGTATCGAGCCTTTGAGCAACATCAGGTTCAGGTCTGGTCGTACCTGCCAGACCTTCAGGTTCTGTACTGTTTTACGAACGTTACCCATCTGTCCGGGTAGTTTGGTTCCCTTAAAAACACGGGCAGGGCTTGCGCTGGCACCGATGGAACCGGGCGCACGATGAAACATCGAGCCATGCGACCCCCTGCCGCCGCCGAACCCATGCCTTTTCATCACGCCCTGGAACCCCTTACCCTTGGAGGTGCCGACAACATCGACAAAATCACCGGTCTTAAAAATATCAGGGGTAATTTCCTGTCCGGGCTGGTATGTGCCGGCTGAGGCGGGAAGCTCCTTCAATACGCGAAAGAAGCCTTTATCCACCTTGTTGAAATGCCCCTGGCGTGGCTTGGTGACATTTTTTTGTTTGACCCGGCCGTACCCGATCTGTATGGCATCGTAGCCGTCCTTTTCCCTGGTCTTCACCTGCACGACGACCGATGGTTCAACCTCGATGGCCGTTACTCCGACGGCTTCTCCGTCTTCGGCAAACACACGGGTCATGCCCAATTTTTTACCTATAATTCCCTTGCTCATTGTCACTCAACTTTTTCAGACAAATAAGGCCGGCTAATGTATAAAAGACGGCCGGCCATAAGCCATCTTCCACTTTAATATTCAATACCTACGCTTTAATTTCCACGTCCACGCCCGCGGAGAGATCCAGCTTCATCAGCGCATCCACCGTGG
>CAYWRV010000098.1:0-7376 GCA_964460865.1 uncultured Smithella sp.
AGTGGTTTCTCGGGCTTTGGGACAAAACATCACGCTTCTCGTTGCCTGTAACCATCCCAAAATTGAACCCTATTGCGTAATCTAGGATAATATGGAACATTTAACATAGCTATGCCTGTTTACCGATTGAGCAAAAGACTTGTTTTTCCGTCACCCGAAATGGCCGACGAGGGAGGCCTCTTGGCGGTCGGCGGCGATTTGAGTGTAAAAAGGTTGGTTTTAGCCTATTCCATGGGAATCTTCCCCTGGTACTCGGAAGGATATCCGATTCTCTGGTGGTCACCCGACCCGCGCCTGATTCTCATTCCGGAAGAAATTAAGGTTTCCAAAACCCTGCGTCAGACCATCCGGCAGGGCAGGTTTCGCGTGACCGTTAACGAGGCTTTTGAGGAAGTGATTCGTAACTGTGCCACGGTGCAAAGAAAAGGCGAACATGGAACATGGATAACCGAAGAAATGATCAGCGCCTACATCAGACTGCACAAGGCTGGCTATGCCCATTCCGTCGAGTCATGGGATGAAGACGGTCTTGCCGGCGGCCTGTACGGCGTGATGATGGGGAAGGCGTTTTTCGGAGAGTCGATGTTCACCAAAAAGAGCAACGCCTCCAAAGTCGCCCTGGTGGTCTATGCAACCGAGCTTGGGCATAACGGCTGTGAGCTTATCGACTGCCAGGTCACCACAAAGCACATGAAAAGTCTGGGCGCAAAAGAAATCCCCCGCGCCGATTTTATGAAGCGCCTGGAAAAGGCGCTCAAAGGCGGCGTGGCCGGACCGTGAGCGCCCTGTCATTCTTCCTGTCCGCTGGCAGATGTGCCTTTAACGATTAGCTAAACCCTGCAGCCTGACCCGGCTATCAAAGAACAATTCAATAGAAGAGCTTTACAACGGAAATCCTGAAAATATGGCGGCAGCCCTGCCGATGGCGCTCTTTAGCGTCCGGCAGAGTGTGCAATCAGAGTGATACATATTTTGTGAAGGGTTTCAGTGCTGGCAGTCTATGTTATCAGCGGCCGGGCGGTTTGCTCTTTGTGTTCTTTTTTTCTTCTTCATTGACCACGCGAAGAATCTCTTCTTTCACCGTCTTTCGGTAAATATGGTAAAAAAATAGCCCGAGGGCCTCCACCAGTCTTATTCCTTTTTCCCTGAAATCCGGAGACATCAATAAATCTGTATGCTCCCTGAGAAAGTTCATGTGGGTAGGAAGAATGACATTCTTTACAAAGTCGGCATAAAGTTTCAGATTTTCCGGATCATAACCGTCACGGGGCCCGAAGCCCAAGCGCCCCATATCCACAATCAGTTTGCCGATCGTCACATTGTCCGATGAGTAGATCATTGTCCCGTTTTGTGTTTCCGGCGTAATAATTCCCCATTGTTCCATCTTGCTCAACCACTTTTCCGACAGCCCGGTCTCTTTCAGGAAGTTGTCTCTGCCCGTGACCGTGCTGAAGAAGATCTGATCTACAGGCCGGACGTATTTTGTAAGAAATCCAAATTTCACTTTATCGGCGAGAGAGTGTTTTTTTCGCTGTTTGATGATTTTTTTTATTTCGGAAAGCGGCAGAAAAAAATTTTCCTGCAGATCCTTGATGAGCCCGATCTGTTCAACCATCGACTCGTCATAGTCTGCAATGTTTCTCCCGGATTTGCGCGGCTTGGGCAAAGCCCCCTCGCGGATGTAATAATGGATCGTTTCCTTGGAAACATTAGTTCTTTTGACAAGTTCGGAAATTTTCACCAAAGCCTCCTGTTTTTGCACGAACCGATTTTGTCGATATTAATCTTTAGCACAGTAGAATAACCTGTTGCCGGAGTCAAGTATTTTTATCATCATAAATAATATATTGACAATAATAAAACAATATATTAATGTGTTACGCATGTAGCGTATAGCGTTACTTAATATCAATTTCAGAGTGGTTCGCGGTGAAACATCAAAAGGAAAGGAAGACGGGATCATGAAAGAATGTGTAGTGATTGACGGAGTCAGGAGTGCCAACGCAAGAGCTCATAAGGATAAGGGTTGGTTCAGGAATGTCCGGCCGGAAGATTTGTTGATTGAGGTCTATCGGGCTCTTTTTAAGCGCAATCCCAAGGTGAAGCCTGAGGATGTGGAAGCTGTGTTTTGCGGGACGGCCAATCAGGCAGGCATGCAAAATGACATAGCCAGGCTTGCCTGGCTTGCAGGTGGATTTCCGGAAAATGTGGCCTCCAACGGGATTAATCAGCAGTGTCCCTCGGGGATGGCGGCTACCGAGCATGCAGCCCGCGCTATCTTATGCGGCGAAGGGGACATCTTCGTGGCTTCAGGCGTGGAAGATATGCAAAAGGTTCCCATGATGTTCGCCATGGATATGCATCCGAAGATTTTTGAGCGCTACTTCATGGGAGATCTTCCCATGGGCAATACGGCTGAGAAGGTCGCCCGGCTGTGGAATGTAAACCGTAAGGACGCGGAAGTGATGGCGTATTGGAGCCATAAAAAAGCCGCCGCATCCAGAGATGCGGGAAAATTTGACAATGAAATTGTTCCCATCGAAGGAGAAGAGGAAGACGGCACAAAATTCATAGTGACGAAGGATCAGTGGATCCGCGACGATGTATCGCTTGAAGAAATGGCCGAGATGAAGACGCCCTTCAAGGAAGATGGGGTGGTATCGGCGGCCGTATCGTCGCCGTTGACGGCGGGTGCCGCGGCTCTCTTGCTCATGAATCGAGACAAGGCCGATGAACTGGGTCTGGACTATCACATTAAATACGCCGGCGGTGCGATGGTGGGTTGTGACCCGACCGTGATGGGAATCGGTCCCATTTATGCAGCGAAAAAACTCCTGAAACACACCGGCCTTGGCGTGAAGCATATCGATATCTGGGAACTAAATGACGCTTTTGGAAGTCAGGCACTGGCATGTCTGCGTGAGCTGGGCATTGCCCAAAACGCTCCGTTCGACAACGTCAACGTCTGGGGCGGGGCGCTGGCACTGGGGCATCCACTCGGGGAGTCGGGATGCCGGATCATTGTCACACTAAACAACATCATGAAAACCGATTTTAAAGATGCTAAATACGGTGTTGCCATGCTGTGTGGCGGTTTCGGAAACGCCAACGCTTCGTTATGGCAGAAAGTTGACAAGTGAAGAGCCTGCTCCCGGGCGATCCGTAATAAAATTCTCCGATGTCATTACACTCCAGAGGAAGGAGATTCTTCATGTCGCAAGATCAAGAAAAAGATCAAAAAACATTCGGATCCGGAGGAAGGCATGCACGGATGATTCTCATCGTCTGTGTTCTTCTGTACATGGTCAACTACATGGACCGGCAGGTGCTCTCGGTCGTGCTCGAGCCGATGAAGGCGGATCTGGGGCTCACGGACGCACAGGCGGGTCTGCTCCAGAGTGTCTTTTTCTTGAGCATGGCGCTTCTGGCTTTTCCCATCTCCTTTTTCGTGGACCGGTGGAGCCGCCGCAAGGCGGTGGCCCTCATGGCGATTATCTGGAGCGGAGCCACTTATGTGACGGGTCTGGGAAAGAGCTTTCTGGGCGTGCTGATCCCCCGTATTTTCGTGGGTACCGGCGAGGCGGGGTTTTCCGCAGGCGGAACGGCCTGGATCACTGCCGCCTATCCTCCGGAGTCCCGCGGCCGGGCGCTGGGTGTTTTTAATGTTGCCATTCCTTTAGGCGCGGCGCTGGGGGTGATGCTGGGCGGCTATTTGTCCACCAATTACGGAGGATGGCGGACGCCATTTTTCGTTTTTGCCATACCCGGCGTTGTCCTGGGAATCATCGCCTATTTTTTGCGGGATTATAAAACGATTAAATCTCCCGCACAAAGGGGCACCTCCGTGAAAAGCGTCATTGCAGATACAATTGAGCTTTTGCGCATACCATCTCTCAGGTGGCTTTTCATCGGCTACGGCATGCACAATATCATGTCTTTTTCCGCTATGGCGTGGGGGCCTGCCCTTTTGATGAGAACTCTGAAGCTACCTGAATCCATGGTGGGCGTAATTATCGGGGCGATCGGCTTGTTTGCCATCATCGGCGCACTTCTGGGCGGCTGGCTGGCCGATGCCTGGCAGAAGCGCAACAATCGCGGCCGGATGCTCCTGCCGGCGCTTGCCGACCCTGTGTCCGCCGTTTTGAGCATCGCCTCCCTCTTGCTTCTTTCCGCTTTCGGAACTGTTGTTTCACTTGCCAACCCGTATCTCGTTGCCGCCACGGTGATGGGATTCCTCTATGGTATCTGCAGTGTGTTGGGGATGCCCGCTCTTGGCGCTGTAACACAGGATGTGGTTCATCCGCGTCTTAAAGGCATATCATGGGGGATGACGATGTTCTGTATGTACATGTTGGGCGGCGCCTGGAGCCCGTTTCTGGTCGGCGGGCTATCCGATTATTTAGAAGGAGGCGCATCTGGTCTTTTGACGGCACTCATCATCGCCGCAGCGGCGGGATTGCTGGGCGGTCTCTGCTTTTGGCTAAGTTCCCGACACTACCCTGCAGACCGTGCAAAAGTTGCACATTTTCAAATTGAGGCGGAAAAGTAAAAAAGTATTTTTGTACACTGATTGTCAAGGAGATACAAAATGAAGACAGGAAAAAACAAACTGATGAGTGCAAGGCAGGCCGTGGCCAAATACGTCCGGGACGGAGACACGCTGATCATCGGCAACTACACTATCAGCATAGCGTTCGGTCTGGTAAATGAGGTTGCCCGGCAGAAGAAGAGGGGCCTCACCCTGTGTTCGCAATCCGGACACCTGTGTGATGAGATCCTCACGGCGGCAGGCTGCGTGGAGCGTCTGGTTACGGCTTACGTGATGAGTGCGGGCAGTAGGGAAGGGGAGTATCCCGTCAGCCGGGGCTTGAAGAAGGGAGAGCTGCAGGTCGAGGACTATACCAACTTTCAGTACAACGCCCGCCTGGTGGCGGGTATGCATGGCTTAAGTTTCATGCAGGTTCTCGAAGGCGTTCTGCACACGGACATTTTCCGGAGGCGAAGCTTCATGAGGGAGAATAAATTTAAAGTTATCACATGTCCCTTCACGGGGAAAGATACAGTCCTGGTTCCAGCACTAAATCCTGATGTCTGTATCATTCATGTACAGCGGGCGGACAAATTCGGCAATGCCCAGTACTGGGGGGCCATGGGCAGTGTTCAGGCCGCGGCGCTCGCCAGCAGGAGAATCATAGTTTCTTGCGAGGAAATCGTCGAGCATGATGTGATTGCCGCAAGCCCGCATTTTACCATCATTCCTTACTTTCGGGTCGATGCCGTAGTGGAGATGCCCTGGGGCGCTCATCCGAGCCAGGTCGTGGGCTACTACAACAGCGACAAGACCGGCCTGGCCGTCCTTTCAATGGGATTGATGAACGAAGATGGCGGCAAAGCCGTTCTCGATGAATGGGTTTACGGCTGCCCGGATCACAACGCATACATGAAACATTACGTTTCCATCATGGGCATGGATGGCCTAAATGTCCTGAGGGCGCGCCCCTACTATTCGACACCAGCGAATTACGGTGCCGCATTCACCTCCGTCTGGGATGAAGAAGGAAAGGAGCGGACCATGGGTGTTTCGCTCGACGAGCTTGAGCAAATCATGAAAGAAAAAGAGGTGCTCTATGAGTAAGCCCTATACACTCAATGAATTGTTGATTATCACGATTGCCAAAGAGATCCGGGACGATGAAAATGTAGTGCTTGGTGTCGGGCTTCCCATGATTGCAGGCGCTTTGGCCAAGGCATTGTTCGCGCCCCGCGCAACCCTCATCATGGAGGCGGGGATTATCGGTTTCCAGCCGACGATGCCCATGGAAAATGTGGCGGACTGTACGGCTTTCCGAGGATTTTCCTGTTCCACGGATCTGTTTTCGACCTTCACCATGACTTATCGCGGCTTCGTGGATGTCTGTTTTCTGGGGGTGGCCCAGGTGGACAAATACGGTAATCTCAACACTACTGTAATCGGCGACTATGATAAACCCGATGTTCGTCTGCCCGGTTCGGGTGGAGCGGCGGATTTCATCTCCTATGCAAAAAGAACGGTCCTGACCATGCGCGGCGGTCAGTTTGTGGAAAAGCTTCCCTATCTCACCTCGCCCGGCTACCTCGAAGGTGGTGACAGCCGAGAGAAATCGGGACATTTCACGCCCGGCAGCGGGCCAAGTAAACTTATCAGCACACAGGGAGTCTTCGAATTTGATCCGGAAACCAAAGAGATGTTTCTGTCAAGCGTTCATCCGGGCATAACAGTGGATGCCGTCAAAAAGAAAGTGCCATGGGATTTGAAAGTGTCGCCGGACTTGCATGAGACCCGGCGACCCAAAGATGAGGAAATTGAATTCATCCGCCGGAATTTCCCGACGGAGTCAATCAGCAAAGCCTTGGTGCTGGAGCTGGGTTTGGCCAATATGGCCAGAAAGCTGAGTGCATAAAGTAACGGCCTGAATATATCGCCTGGGCGAAATATTGCAGGAGCACCAGTGATCTTTCTTTTTCAATAAAAAGGATCGCTTTCCTTTATGAATATGAAAAAGATCATTACAATGATTTTCCAATGCCATCTCAAGCAGGCCGGTAATGGTGCCCGGCCGGTCATAACGTCTTGTTATACCGGTTGTTTAATCTTGTTTATCGTTCCCTGTGCCACGGCAACAAGTTTTTCCTCGCCTTCGCTTATACAAAAAACGCGGCAATGGCACACCGCCTGCTGTTTGCCGGCTGAAACCACCGTGGCTTTTGCCACCAGCCTGTCTCCCATTGCCGGCCGTACATAGTTTATCTTGTACTCTGATGTGACCACGTCGCCGAGCACCGAACCTCCGACATAGGTGAGGCAGTTGTCCGCAAGGTAACTGACGACCCCGCCGTGGACAAATCCATGTTGCTGCTTTAATTTCTCTTCCACCACAAGGGAAAGCTCGGCCATCCCCGGCTCAAATTTTGTCAACTCCGCACCCAGAAGCACACTGAAGGGCTGTCTGGCAAGGACCTCTTTGCCATACTCCAACATCTCATTCATTACACCACCTTTTGACTTTCTACGAAAAGTGCCGCACTCAAACGATTTTTTCACTACGAACTATCAGCTACAAGCCACGAGCTGTGAGCTGTTGGCTATTATTCTCCACCTCCGGCCCGCTAAAGCAGGCCACCTCCGCCGGCGGAGGACACGAAGCGGTAAGCTTCGCGCTTTTATGGAAACTTCGTACGGAACTTTTTACTGACCGTTCGTGGTGAGTTCTAGTGCCCGTTCGTGCTGAGCCTGTCGAAGCATGAACGGCAAACTAAAAGCTATCAGCTATCCTCCTCCATTATCAACTAACGGAGTACATCGGCTTGTTTTCATTGAGGCTCAGCCAGCCTTTGGC
>CAYWRV010000099.1:0-7339 GCA_964460865.1 uncultured Smithella sp.
ATTACGATTTCGAGTTTGAAAATATTTTTGATACGCACCGCACGGCGATGCTTCTGGGGTACCGCCAGCTTTCGCTGGAAACCATTATCCGCGAATTTCTAAACATCGAGCTCAACAAAAGCAAAAAGGTTCAGCGCTCCCGCTGGGACATACGCCCGCTGACCGATGAGCAACTTGACTACGCCGTCCGGGACGTCACGCTCCTGCCGGCCCTGTATGAGGAGCAGCTTGCGGCACTCAGGGAACAGGGGCTGGAGTCGGCGGCCGCGGACGCTTTTGCGAAAATCGCCGCCTGCAACTGGCAGGAAAGGAATTTTGACGGGCGCGGCTATACCAGGATCAAGGGGTTTTGTGAAATGGATACCGGCCGCAGGGAACTGCTAAAAAAGCTCTACCTGTGGCGATTTGAAAAAGCCAGAGAAACAGATTGCGCTATTTTTATGCTGCTGCCGGACGAGAAGCTCGCCGAACTGGCTCAAAACAGTGCCGACATCCGGAAAATCCTGACTCCCGAAAAATACCGCCGCTACGGAAAAGACCTCGAGCAGATTATCGGCGAACACTCGGCTTAACGAAGTAATCCGGCGCGATGCAATTTCTCGCACCGGCAGGCTAACCGGCCAAAGCCCTGCCTATCGCCTCAAAATCCATCGCCACACGTGAGCGGGGCGCCTGACAGACGGGGATCTCCTGCCTCAAGATCGCTTTGGGAATCATCTCGTCGTGGCGGATATTCCCCAGCCAGGAAAGGGGAAACCCCAGAAATCTCTGGCTGATCGTATTTATGTTTTTAAAGATATTCTCCCCTTCGCGCGCCGAGGAAACATTGTTGGTGATGATGCCGAAAGACCGGCGGCCGAATGACTGATGCATGACTTTGACCATCGCATAGGCGTCGGTGAGGCTGGTGATTTCCCGGTTTAAAACAATGATATTCCGGCCGGCCAGCCAATTGAACTGCAGCACGATTTCAGACATCCCCGCCCCTGTATCCAGAAGGATAATGTCATAGCCTTCAATCTCGATGAGCATGTCCTTCAGGTATTGAATCTTTTCAAACAGAAGCTGCGCCATCTCTTTTATGCCGGAACTGGCCGGGATCAGATCAAAGCCGCCTTGAGTGGTCATGGCGACATCACGCAGATGCAGATCTCCAAACACCGCGTCCTTGAGCGTCACCTCCGGATTGATGCCGAGCATGATATCGATATTGGCAAGCCCCAGGTCGCAATCAACGACGAGGACTTTTTTACCCTGGCGGGCCAGTGTAGCGGCGAGATTGGTCGTCACGAAGGTTTTACCGACACCACCTTTGCCGCTGGTCATTGATACGATTTGCGCTTTTTGTTTTTTCTTCACTTTTTTCCTCTACTCGCCACGGGCGCCGGTTTTTCACCAGATTTCGGCTGGAAAATGTGGAACAGGACTTCTTTTTCCGCCCATGTTACCGCCCTGTCTTCGTGTTTTTCAATTTCCGGATGGGCGATCCTTCCCTTTCCCTCTCTTTTTGCCTGATACAGCCTCTGATCCACCCTCTCAATGAACGCCTGCGCGTCCAGAGGAGAGGCGGCTTCGAACTCATCTACTCCGATAGAGGCGGAAACACCAAGGCGCATGTCCGCTGCGGCGCGCTCGATATTGTAATGCCAGCGTCCGGCGATTTTCACCGCGTCGCGCAGCGTGGTCGCGGGCAGAATGACGGCAAACTCGTCGCCTCCGAAGCGGCAGGCAAAATCCGTCGGCCTTACCTTTGCTTTCATCCGGCGGCTCACTTTAACCAGAAACTCATCACCCATGGCATGCCCCAGCATGTCGTTGACGGCTTTAAAATTATCCAGATCAATGAAAATAAGACAAAACGGCTCTCCGGTCCTGCGTGTGCGGGCAATTTCCACCTTTAGCTGAGAGTTGAAAAATCTTTTGTTGTACAGACCGGTCAGGCCGTCTTTGATGCTCAGATTTCTGAGATGATGATTTTCTTCCTCAAGTCTGAAAATGCGATCCAGAAGATCGTCTTCGGGTGTGACCAGCAATCCTCCCCGCCGCGCGAATCTGGTCCGTTCAGCAGACGTGATTCTCCGGGCCGGAATGACAAGAAACTTCCCGTCGGGGGTTTTGCCTCCGGACGCTTCTTCTGCGGCCGGGTTTATTTTCCGGGAAATACCCTGAGAGGTTATGGCGGTCGGGGAAATCTTGCGGGAAGGGCTTTTTTTGACAGATTTCATACCTGAATCAGTCCGGAGCGCTCATTAGAGACTGTTTGTTTTCATGGTGCCGAAGGCGAGACTCGAACTCGCACAGGCGTGGCCTACTACCCCCTCAAGATAGCGTGTCTACCAATTCCACCACTTCGGCAGCATGTAAATACCGTACGCCCTTCGAACATCGGGCGTCTCTTGCAAAATTATTCCCGGCCTGAGGATATGAAAAGAGCAATTTTATTTGGCCGCCGCGTCTGGCGGGGCGGGCGTTGCTGTAGTCGCGCCGGACGGAGCAAGCGGGCCTTGAGCCGACTCACCCTCTGCGGGGGCCGACTTTTGCTCAACCGGAACCGGTGCCCTGTCCATCAGCCCGGAGACTTTTCTCGACGCGGTATAGGTCAATGAAATAGAAGTAAGCATGAAAACAATGGCCACCGCTGCCGTGACCTTCCCCAGAAAAGTCCCGGCGCCGCTGGAGCCGAACACAGTCTGGCTGGAGCCTCCGAAGGCCGCCCCCATATTCGCCCCTTTACCCGCCTGCAAAAGCACAATGAGAATCAGCGTGAGGCAGGCCACAACGTGGATAATGGTCAGTATGGTTGTCATTTTACGATTCCTTTTCTACAAAATCCGGCAAATAATCTATTGATTGCGGTACATATCACCGGCCGGCGTTTTATTCAATGCTTCTTTGCGCATCTAGCGGCACTGACTTTTTAACTCACGTCTTTCCGCCGGATGCTTTGTCCCGCCGGGTAAGATGCCTCAAACCGGTGCCATATATCCAAATGACAAAAAATCGTCAACTTTTTTCTTCGGTTCGACCAGCCCCTGATGAAAGGCCCGCCGGTGATCACAAAAAGCGTGTCGATGGCAAATCGGGGCGCCGCCGCATAAAGCAGGACCGGCAAGCCCTTCGCATACGGCAGGCGACAAGCACAAAATCGACACTCCCGCCTGTCTTTCTTCATTCTTCTTTCTATCGGCTCACCGTCACGCCGACGCGGTCGCAGTATGCTGCGATCTGGCAGACACTGCACAGTGGGGAAACTGGCTTGCAGGTCGTCCGGCCGAAAAAAACTAGGAGCGTGTTGATGATGATCCAGTATTTGCGCGGCAGTTTGGCGCGCAGCGCCATTTCGGTGTCGTCGGGTGTTCTGGTCCTGACATAGCCCAGCCGATTGGAAATGCGGTGTACATGCGTGTCCACACAAATGCCGTCTTTGCCGTAACCCATCGTAACGACCAGGTTGGCGGTTTTACGTCCGACACCTTTGATGCTCAAAAGATCATCAATATTATCCGGAACATTGGAGTCGAAACGCTCGATCAGATCCCTGCTTACCGCCAGCACGGTTTTCGCCTTGTTACGGTAGAAACCCACCGGGTAAATCGTCCGGGCGATTTTTTCTTCCGGAACTTTGAGCATCTCGTCGGGTGTGGCTGCCAGCCGCAGAAGTTTTTCCGCGGCGACAGCGGTTACCTCATCCTTGGTGCGCAGGCTCAAAAGAGTCGAAATCAGAATCGCATACGGATCCGGGCTGCTTTCCGCCATGGCGGAAACAACCGGCACCTCCCCTTTTTCCAGCTCTTTTTTGATAATTCCGACGATATGATGGATGTCAGTATCTTTCATTTCTTTTACGTATCCGACTTAATTTAACCGAAACGCGGCTTAACTATTACGGCGGCGGGCAAAATGCAAGTTTTTATCAGGAAAACGGCTGTTTGCGGGTGCCGGAGTGCCTGTAATCATTCATAAAGAGCTGGTTGCTGAAGCCTTTTTTCTTGACAGTCCCCCCTTATTTCTATATTGCCCATCAAATGCGTCCCGCCTGATGTGCGCCGGGAACGGTGCCGGCGGCGGGCACATCCGAAGGCCTGACGCGCGAAGGAGTCACCCGGGCATCGACCGGGAAAGCCGTTTCAATAAGCGGGAGAAATGGGTAGCTCATGCACAAAACGATACATTATCCGGGCCGCCGGCCCGTAGATGAGAACCGCAGAAAAAAGAAAACAGGACAGGTGGTCATCATCGAAGACCGCTGCAAGGGCTGTGGTTTTTGTATCGCCAACTGTCCGCGGCAGGTGCTGGGTGTTTCCTCCTCATTTAATAAAAAAGGCTATCATCCCCCCGAAGTCATACTGCCGGCTGAGTGCGTGAACTGCCATTTCTGCGAGATTCTCTGCCCTGATTTTGCCATCTACAGTATCGATGCCGGGGACTTCGGCGGGTGAGGCCTGAAGGAGACAGGTTTTGGTTGCAAAAGTAGCTAACTCGGGAACATATTTCATGAACGGCGATGAAGCCTGCTGTGAAGGCGCGCTGGCCGCCGGATGCCGTTTTTTTGCCGGCTATCCGATTACTCCCGCGACGGAAATCGCCGAGGCCATGTCGCGTCGCCTGCCGCAACTGGGCGGAATATACATCCAGATGGAAGATGAAATCGCCTCGATGGCGGCCATTCTGGGGGCAAGCTGGGGCGGGGTCAAATCCATGACCAGCACATCGGGGCCGGGCTTTTCCCTGATGATGGAAAATATCGGTCTGGGCATCGCCACCGAAACCCCCTGCGTGGTGTGCAATGTCCAGCGGGCCGGACCCAGCACGGGGCTCCCGACGCTGACCGCCCAGGGTGATATGATGCAGGCGCGCTGGGGCTCGCACGGCCATTATGAGATAATCGCCCTTTCTCCGTCGAGTCCTCAGGAAATGTTCGACATGACCGTTCGCGCCTTCAACTTGAGTGAATACTTCCGCCTGCCCGTGCTGATTATGGCCGACGAAGTCGTAGGGCATATGAATGAACGGGTGGTCATCCCGCACGAAGATGAAATCGAGATCATCTCGCGACGGAAGCCCTCCGTCGCGCCGGAAGATTATCTGCCCTACGGGGCCGACGATGACTGGATCGCGCCTATGGCCAACTGCGGCGACGGCTACCGCATCCACATCACGGGCCTGACCCATGACGAGCGCGGCTATCCGGCGATGAATGCAGAGGCGCATGAACGTATGGTCACCCGTCTGGTCAACAAAATCCGTAAAAACCTCGACAAAATTACCGCCACCAGAAACATGTACATGGATGACGCCGAGGTAATCGTGGTTTCCTACGGCATCAGCGCACGCTCGGCCATGAAAGCGGTGCGTGACGCCCGTAACGAGGGCATCCGCGCCGGCCTGATTAAACTCGAAACTGTCTGGCCTTTTCCCGAAGAGCTCATCCGCTCGGTGGCGAAAAACGCCAAAGCCCTGATCATGGCGGAAATCAACGGCGGCCAGATGGTGCTGGAGCTTGAGCGCGTGGTACGCGGCGCCTGTCCCGTACATCTCATTTCCAATTACGGCGGCGCGATCATCCATCCGGGCAAAATCCTGGAGGTAATTTCCAAGGCAGCAAAGGGAAAATTATGACAACAGCAAAAGCGGCAAGACATCTTCCACCACACCCGATGGATTCTCTGTTGAGAACGGAACGTATTCCGCACATCTGGTGCCCGGGCTGCGGCATCGGCACAGTTTTCAATGCCCTGTTGACGGCCATCAGTGAAAGCGGTTATGACCCGGATGCAGTGGCGATGGTTTCCGGCATCGGCTGCACCGGAAGAATGGCCGGCTACATCAGGCTCGATTCCTTCCACACCACACACGGCCGCGCGCTGCCGTTTGCCACCGGGCTGAAACTGGCCAAACCGGACACGAAAATCATCGTCGTCTCCGGTGACGGAGACCTGTTCGCCATCGGCGGCAATCATTTTATTCACGCCGCGCGGCGCAACATCGACATGACGGTCGTATGTGTGAACAACTTCAACTACGGCATGACCGGCGGGCAACAGGCGCCCAGTACGCCCCTGGGAGCGAAAACCTCGACATCATTCAGCGGAGCGCCCGAGGAGCCTTTTAATTTCTGCGACCTGGCCGCCTCGTGCGGAGCCGCCTATGTGGCCAGATGGACGGCGCAGCAGGTGCGCTCGATACGCAGCTCAATCAACGAAGCGATGGAAAAGCGCGGCTTCGGCTTCGTCGAAGTAATCGCACCCTGCCCCTCCGCCTTCGGCCGGCGTAACCGCATGGGAAGCGCGCTGGAAATGCTGAAGTTCTACCGCGGCCGTTCCGTGACACGCAGCGACATCGACACCCGCGAGGCAACCCTCGACATCGACCGGGAAATCGTTGTGGGAAAATTTGTCGACATCGAGCGTCCGACTTTCATGGACCACTACAATAAGTATAACCGGCCGCAGATGCCCCCCTGGCGCGCGGGCAATCCCGGCCATAAGGACAAGCGGTAGCTATCATGCCGGATAAAAAAGAAAGACATCTTGTAATCAGCGGCTTCGGCGGTCAGGGAATCATTCTGGCCGGCGACATCCTGGGTAAAGCCGCGACCCTTTACGCAAACAGGCACGCAACCATGACACAAAACTACGGGCCGGAAGCCCGCGGTGGGTCGTGTTCAAGCCAGGTGATCGTAAGCGGCGAGGAAATCCTTTTCCCCCACGTGGCGGAGCCGGAGATTCTGGTGTGCATGAGCCAGGAAGCATACACAAAAAACATCAAGACTCTGCGTCCCGGCGGTACTTTCCTGTGGGACACGGACCTGGTGCATGTACGCCAGGCAGACATGCGTTTCCGGGCGTTTCATATTCCCGCCACCCGTTTCGCGGAGGAACTGGGGACAAAGATGATGGCCAATATCGTCATGCTGGGTTTTTTATCGGCGGTAGAGCCGCTGGTCCCGGCGGAGGCACTAAAAAAAGCGGTCGCTGATTCCGTGCCTGTGCAAACCAAAGATAAGAACCTGCACGCTTTCGCCAAAGGAAGGGAATACGGCACGGCCATCGTCAAGGGGCTGGCCGGCGAGGAAAAGGCCGATCACCGGGATTAAAAACCGTCGGGACATTACAGATCTCAAAGCGGCGCCGCCGCAGATCTTTTATCTTTGGTCGGGGCAGCCAAAAACCTGCCTTGTGTTGTTTTCAAAAATCATTGACAAATAACGAAGAACCACAACCCGACGATTTTTTCCTCAGTCATAGCCTTCTTCGTACGCCAGCATATCCAGATGCAGTGTCGCCTGACTTCGACAGTTTAGCGTATTTGCTGTTCTGTAAGTTATTGTAAGTAGGGG
>CAYWRV010000100.1:0-7301 GCA_964460865.1 uncultured Smithella sp.
TGATGGAGGATCTGTTTTTGGCATCTTCCTTTTTCAAAGGCGGCGCCAAATGGGTAACCGCGCGCGAATTGACCAGGCTTGGTGTTGATGAGGTATTTGAGACCTTTCCCGTTTTTGATAATTGAGTGCAGACACTGACGTCGTATCGTTTTGCCGGTTCTTGGTGCCTGTCAAGTCTTCGGGACTTGCCGGGCGTCTTGCCGAATTTTTGAAATAAATTAGTTCCCGGAGTTTTCTGATTTGATCATCATTCCCGCTGTTGACATAAAAAACGGCCAGTGTGTCCGCCTGGCACAGGGCGACTTCGAGCGTGTGACAGTCTATAGTGAAAATCCTGCGGACATGGCGAGCCGCTGGGCTCAAAAAGGTGCACAGAGAATTCATATTGTGGATCTGGACGGATCGGTTGCAGGTTTGCCGAAGAACGCGCCGGTCATATTGAATATTGCCAAATCTGTAGGAGTGCCGATCGAAGTAGGGGGAGGCATCCGCAATATGGAAACAATCACTCATTACCTGGAAAACGGTGTCACCAACGTGATTCTCGGGACGGCCGCCGTTCTGGACGAGGAATTCGTCAGGCAGGCGGCAAAGAAATATCCGGGGAGAATCATTCTGGGTATTGACGCCCTGGGAGGTAAGGTAGCAGTTCAGGGATGGACTCAAAAAACCGGTCAAAACGCGGTAGATCTGGCCGGGCGGTTTGCCGATTGTGAAATCATGGCCATTGTCTATACAGACATCCAGCGTGATGGAATGGAAACGGGAGTGAACGTGGAGCAGACAAGGGCCATGGCCAGGGCCGTGTCTTTTCCGGTCATTGCCTCGGGCGGCGTGGCGACGCTGGCGGATATCGACAGGCTCCTGGCTGTGAAAGACTGTTCCTTTTACGGAGTGATCATCGGCCGTGCTCTGTATACAGGAGCGTTCACGCTCGAAGATGCCATCGAAAGAGCAAAAGGGGTATCATAGAAACAGGAGGGAGATATGTCTGATTGTATCTTTTGTAAAATTGCCCGGGGGGAGATCCCCTGTTCGAAGGTTTATGAAGACGACACCGTGCTGGCTTTTGACGATATTCAGCCGATGGCGCCGGTGCATGCAGTTATTATTCCCAAAGTTCACATTCCCACCCTGATGGATGTGACCGCAAATGAACTGGGGATCGTCGCACAAATGGTCCGGGCTGCACAGAGTGTCGCTAAAATCAAGCAGATTGACGCAAGTGGATTCCGGACGGTGATCAACTGTAACCCCGATGGAGGCCAGGTGGTGTTTCATCTGCATATGCATCTGCTGGGCGGTAAAAAGCTGGAAGATCAACTCGGATAAGAGGTGTGAAATGGAATTGAATGCCAAAATAGAACAACAACTGGTAGCAGCGGCAAAGGCGAGGGACAAAGTTACTCTCTCAGCGCTCAGGATGCTGAAGACTGCGCTGCATAATAAAGAAATTGATCTGATGCGGCAACCCAATGAGGCGGAAGCGATGCAGGTCATTTCTCAAATGGTTAAACAGAGAAAAGACTCCATTGAGCAGTTCGCCAGAGGTGGCCGGCAGGATCTGGTCGAAAAAGAAGAGGCGGAGCTGAAAATTCTTCAGGCATTCATGCCCGCACAGATGTCTGAAGATGAGGTGGAAGCGCTCATCAGGGAACTGATCGCCGAAACGGGAGCAGTTTCGGCAAAGGATATGGGGAAGGTGATGAAAGCGCTGATGCCAAAAATCGCCGGCAGAGCGGACGGTAAGGCCGCAGGTGAAAAAGTGAAAGGGCTTCTGTCTCAGTGAGGGGCGTCCGCCCTGATTTACCACCTAAACATCCAAAGGCAAGGCAATCATTCGTGCGTTTTGACGACAGTAAGATTGAAGAAATTAAAAGCAGGGTGGACATTGTCGAGCTTGCGGGCGAATACCTGACGTTAAAAAAAGCAGGCAGAAATTATCTGGGACTCTGCCCTTTTCATCAGGAAAAAACCCCTTCCTTCACCGTGAATCGTGAGAAACAGATCTTTTACTGTTTCGGCTGTGGAGAGGGAGGCAATGCCATCACACTGCTGATGAAAATCGCCGGCATGAGTTTTCCTGAGGCGATCCGCCATCTGGCGGAAAAAACGGGTGTTATCCTTCCGGCCAGAGCCGTCGGCAGGGGCGGCGATAAAGACGAGCAGCGCGATGGTATTGTCGGAATTAATCTCAAGGCGGCACAGTGGTTTGCCGGGAACCTCTCATCGCCGGAGGGCAGGGCCGCTCGCGATTATCTGCAGGCACGTTCTTTGACAGAAGAGATTTCCAGGCAATTCAGACTCGGATACGCGCCGGACAGATGGCGATCTCTTGCGGATTATCTGGAGCGAAGCGGGATTTCCTTGAAACTGGCCGAGGAGGCTGGTTTGGTGGTCGCCGCCAGGGACGAAGGCTTCTATGATCGATTTCGCAGCCGTTTGATTTTTCCCATCGAGAATGTTTTCGGTGAGGTGATCGCTTTCGGCGGCAGAATTCTCGGTCCGGGCGAGCCGAAATACCTCAACTCTCCGGAATCATCAGTCTATACCAAGGGGAAGAATTTATACGGTCTGAACAGGGCCAGGGAGGCGATCCGCGAAGAAGGTTTTTGCCTGATCGTGGAGGGATACTTCGACGTCATATCCCTTTGGAACGCGGGTATCCGCAATACGGTAGCGACACTGGGCACGGCTCTGACCAGAGAACATCTGGATCTTTTGCGCCGCTACACGCAGGATGTTGTAGCACTTTTTGACCCGGACGAGGCTGGGCGCAGAGCGCTTGACAGGGCTCTGGAACTGTTTTTGGCCGCCAATATGCGCGCCCGGGCACTCGTGCTGCCTGATGACAGCGATCCGGACGAATTTGTAAGAAAATATGGAAAAGAAAAAATGACTGACCTGATTGCCGCCGCCCCCGCGATCAGTGACTATTATATTGACAATGTCCTGGGAGACGGCAAAACTTTTGAGGAAAACCGTGATCTGCTCAAGACAGCGATGGAGTTCCTGGAAAAAATCGGAGATGGTCTGGAAAGGAATCTCTTCATTAAACGGATATCCGAGAAATTGGGGATAGATCAGGCTTTATTGAAAAAAGAAGCTTATCGAAAAACAAGCCGCACAAGGCCGGCCCAGGGCAGCCCCGGTCAGACGGCACAAACGGGCAGGAGCGCTCTTGAGGTCAACCTGATTCGTTTGATGCTTGAGTATCCGCAAAATATCTTGCTTGTGGAGAGCGAAGAAATTATTGATTTATTTCTCGATGAGCAGCTGAAGGATTTGGGGGCAAAAATGATTCAGACCTATAAACTGCTTGGTTTTATAGATCTACAGGTGCTCCTGCCTACGGATGCGGACAAACCGCTCAAAGACATGATTTATAAATTAAGTATCGAGGCCCCTCCGACCGATGAGAATATGGTAGGGCGTAATTTCGCAGACAATATCCGCCGGATAAAAGAAAAGTGGTACAGAGAAAAAAAACGCCTGCTTCAGCATCAGTTAAGGCAGGCTCAGGAAGATGGTGACGAGGAAATGATACGCGAGTTGACTTTCCAAAAGCAGGATTTAATAAGACAAGAGAAGCAATTACAATAAACGACAATAAAAATTCGGGGGAAGCCAAATGGCCAAAGAACTTCAGTCTGATGAATTCAAAAAGTTACTTTCGCTGGGGGAGCAAAAGGGGTTTTTAACCTATGACGATGTCAATGAACTGCTGCCGCCTGATATAAATTCGTCAGACCAGATAGATGAAATCATTATGTTATTCGGTGAGAAGAACATTGATATCATCGATACGGAACAGGGTGAAAAACTAGTGGTAAAAAAACCGGCGGACGACAGTCTGTCAGCCAAGTTTTCTGAAATGATGACTTTGGCTCCCGCGGCAGGTAAAACAGGCGATCCGGTTAAAATGTATTTACGTGAAATGGGCCTGGTATCGCTTTTGAGCCGGGAGGGAGAGGTAGAGATAGCGAAAAAAATCGAAGAGGGAGCCCGCGAGACCATGTGGGCTATTTTCAGTCTGCCCGTTTCCATCGAGGAAGTCATCAACATCGGCGAGAAGCTGGCGACGGATGAAATTCGTATTAAAAGTATTGTAGACAATATTGAAGGAGAAGAAGGATTCCTCGACGATGATGAGCACAAGGACCGGGTGCTTCGTCTTATCGAGAGAATCAAGATGTTCAATGACCGTAATGAAAAGCTTCGTGAAAAACTTAAATCTAAAACCATGCGCCCCAAACAGCGCGAGACCCTGACGGCGGAACAGGCCAAAAACTCTAAAAACATCATTACGTTATGCCGAAAAATTCGCTTCAATAAGAAGCAGATGCACCGCTTCATCACGCAACTTCGCTTTTTGGCTGATGAAATAGAGAAATCGGAACGGGTGATCAATCAATACAAAAAAGAATCGGGCATGACGCTCACCCAGATGGAAAAAGCCTGGTCTAGAATGAGAAAATCAAGCCAGGAGGAGAAAAAAGTCGCCAAAGAAGCAAAAGTGACTGTCGAATGGCTGCACCGCAGCAAGCAGGCGGTTACCGAGGCGCAAAAGCGTATCAAACATATCGCCAAAGAAGTGGGCATTCCCACTTCGACCTTAAAAAGTGTCGTCGAGTCCATTGAGGAAGGTGAGACAAAGGCGGAGCTGGCTAAAAGAAAACTGGTGGAGGCCAACTTACGTCTTGTCGTGAGTATTGCGAAGAAATACACCAACCGCGGCCTGCAGTTTCTTGATCTGATCCAGGAGGGCAATATCGGCCTGATGAAAGCCGTCGACAAATTTGAATACCAGCGTGGCTACAAATTCTCGACTTATGCGACATGGTGGATCAGGCAGGCCATTACGCGCGCTATCGCCGATCAGGCGCGCACTATTCGGATCCCCGTGCATATGATCGAAACCATCAATAAACTGATTCGGACTTCCCGCTACCTTGTTCAGGAACTGGGACGCGAACCTACCCCGGAGGAGATTGCCGACAAAATGGAGTTCCCTCTGGAAAAAGTACGCAAAGTTCTGAAAATCGCCAAAGAGCCTATTTCCCTGGAAACTCCGATTGGTGAGGAGGAAGACAGCCATCTGGGCGATTTTATCGAGGACAAAAAGATCATGTCACCTTCGGAGGCGACAATCAGTATGGACCTGGCCGCTCAGACGCGTAAAATTCTTTCTACATTAACGCCGCGGGAAGAGAAGGTTTTACGAATGAGGTTTGGCATCAGCGATCGCATGGCGGTTGCTGGTCTTGAAGAAGGCATCATTGAAGATCAGGCACAGCCGTATGAGGAGGCACCGGAACTCGATGAAGACGAGCCGCCTGTGAAAACAACCAGCTCTACCCGCAGGCGCGCGTCAAAATAGAGTTGACAACCGGTGTGATTGGGTATATTTCAACGAACCTTGATGCCGGTTCGATCAGAAGATTGCGGATTGATGGGTGTGTTGGCACCGCGCCATGCGTCAGGCATTGGTAAAAACCCACACACAAGAAAATGGGCGGGCCTATAGCTCAGTTGGTAGAGCCACCGGCTCATAACCGGTAGGTCCCTGGTTCGATCCCAGGTGGGCCCACCAAATTCGACGGAAGTGCGTATGCTTATGGAAAGTATTTTTTTTCTAACAGCAAGGAGTTGTTGTGATACTGCAGGCAGTTCAGTTGCCGTGCCCGGACAAAGCGGATGGTCACGTCCCGGCACGCAGGTTGAAACATGCAATCATGGTTTTTTGAAAATGCACCTTTAAAAGGTGCATTTTTTTTACTTTTTCCCAAACTGCGGGCATAAAGAGAGCTGAATCCTCCAAAGCGACTCAGACGTTCAGAGCGGGAACATTAAAAAATAAAAGGAGAAGATAGTTGAACGAAAAATTATCACTGCTTATCCGTTTGCAGGAATGTGACTCCACATTGGCCGGGCTGTTTGCGAAAAAAGACAGATTGCCGGAAAAGCTCGCACAAATGGGCGAAGAATTCCAGAACTTCAAAGAAAGTATCTCTCAAAGCGCGACCAGATATGAAAGGCTCAAAGCCGAGCGCGAAGACAGTGAACAAAAAATAAAGAGAATAAGCGAGGCGATGGCCAGGTCAAAAGAAAAGCTCCTGGATGTGAAAACCAACAAAGAATACCAGGCGATGCTCAAGGAAATTGAAGTGGCCGAAACGTCCTTAAGCGACCTCGAGTCGAAGATCATTGTGTTGATGGACGAGATGGACCAGCTCCTTGTCGAGGTGAGACAGGATCAGGAAACATTAAAGCAGGCTGAAGCAAGACATCAGGATGACAAGAAAATAATTGAAGAGAGGTTGAATTCAGTTGATGCGGAAGTGGCAAAATGGAATCAAAAGAAACTGGATTTGCAAAAGGACATCCCCCAGGAGCTGCTGGCCCAGTACGAAAAAATAAAAAAACGTAACCATGGCCTGGGCGTCATTCCCGTTTGGAAAGCGGTTTGCAGCGGCTGTCATATGAATATACCGCCCCAGCTCTATAACGAACTGCAGCGCTCCAATGATTTGCTCAGCTGTCCCAGCTGCCAAAGGATCATGTATTTTCAAAATCAGGACGCCGCCACACAAGACCATGGATAATAAAATAGTTAAACTATTCAGCGACGGAGCGTGCCGCGGAAACCCGGGTGTCGGCGGAGCAGGAGCGGTTATCATTGATGACGGTGGGCAGGTGCTGTGGGAAGGAAGTGAATATCTGGGCCACTGCACCAACAACATTGCCGAATACAAGGCCCTGATTCTCGGATTGAAAGGGGCGCTGGCGCTGGGTATTGACCGGCTTGAAGTGTATCTTGATTCTGAATTGCTCGCAAACCAGGTTAACGGCTCGTATAAGGTGAAAAACGAGAATCTGAAAATCCTGATGCAAGAAATCCGCAAACTGATTTCAGCTTTCGAAACCGCCAATGTCCGGCATGTCCGGCGCTGTCACAATGAACTGGCGGATAAACTGGCCAACCGGGCTATCGATGAGCATGGAGGATAAAGGATAAAGGCTAAAGGATGTTGTCTTTTGTCCTGCGTGGCTGGAACTGCGCGAAGATTTCTTGCAAGTAATCCCGAACATAAGTATTATCGAATCAGGGCGGAGAAGATCAGATGATCGCGGGCAGGTACGACCTGCCTGAGGAAAGTCCGGGCTCCGCAGGGCAGGATGGTCGCTAACGGCGACCGGGGGCGACCCCAGGGAAAGTGCCACAGAAAATATACCGCCCGCCCCTGGCGGGTAAGGGTGAAAAGGCGAGGTAAGAGCTCACCGCTTTTCCGGTGACGGAA
>CAYWRV010000101.1:0-7214 GCA_964460865.1 uncultured Smithella sp.
AAGCAGCCAGATCAGCCCAAAACATTTACCTGGCCCCCGACCCGGACCGGGAAGGCGAAGCCATTGCGTGGCACATCGCCCAGATCATCGGAGACAAAAAGAAAAGCATTTACCGTGTCCTGTTCAATGACCTGACGAAAAGCACGGTTACAGAAGCGATAGCAAAGCCGCTGAAACTCGATTTCAACAAGTATGAAGCGCAACAGACGCGCCGCATTCTGGATCGCCTGGTCGGCTACCAGATAAGCCCTGTATTGTGGGACAAGGTGAAAAGAGGCCTGAGTGCAGGACGTGTGCAATCCGTAGCCGTGCGAATGATCTGCGACAGGGAATACGAAATCTCACTCTTCAAGCCGGAAGAATACTGGAATCTGACGGCCGAATTCCAGGGCGCTAACCCTCCTCCTTTTGAAGCGAAGCTCATAAAAGTGGACGGTAAAAAAACCAAAGTCTCCAACGCTGAAAAAGCCGGCCAGCTTGCGGACAGGATAAATGCGGCCCAATTCCGTGTTGAAAAGCTCGAGCAAAAAGAGGTGAAACGGGCGGCCCTGCCCCCCTTTACCACCAGCAAGCTGCAGCAGGAAGCCTCTCGGGCGCTGAGATTTTCCGCCAAGAAAACCATGAGCATCGCCCAGAAATTATATGAAGGAGTTGAGCTGGGGAAGGATGGATCCGTCGGCCTGATTACCTACATGAGAACAGACTCATACCGCATTGCGGATGAAGCTCTTCATTCTGTTCGCGACTATATTAAAAATAATTATTCTCCCGAGTATCTGCCTCACAGGCCGCACTACTATAAGAACGCACAAAAAACGCAAGACGCGCATGAGGCCATCCGCCCCTCTCTGGTGACTTATAAGCCTCAGGATATCAGGCAATACCTGACACCGGATCAGTTCAAGCTTTATCAGCTCATCTGGAACCGCTTTGTCGCCAGCCAGATGAGCCCGGCAATTTTCGACCAGACCACTATTGACATCACGGGTGATGGCTGCACTTTCCGTGCTAAAGGAGAAATTTTAAAATTTCCCGGTTTCATTACCGTTTACAAGGAAAGCAAAGAGGAGAAGAACGACGATAATGAAAACGGTGAAGACAAGCTCCTGCCGCGACTTGAACTTGATGAAAGATTAAAGCTTTTGAAACTCGACACTCAGCAGAAATTCACTCAACCCCCACCCCGATACTCGGAGGCCTCTCTGGTCAGAGCACTGGAAGAAAACGGCATCGGCCGTCCCAGCACATATGCGGCGATTCTCAGCACCATCCAGGACCGGGAGTATGTGACACTGGAGAGTGGAAAATTCTTTCCAACAGAGCTTGGCAAGATGGTCACCGAGCTTCTGGTGCAGAGTTTCCCCTCGATTCTGGATCTCGCCTTTACGGCGGACATGGAAAACAAACTCGATGCGATCGAAAGCGGAGAAAATAAACGTGAGACGACGTTGCGGGACTTCTATGAAGTCTTTTCGCATGAACTGGATAAAGCAAAAGATGAGATGCGCAATGTAAAAAAAGAGGAAACACCGACAAGTCTTTTATGCGAAAAATGTTCTTCCCCCATGGTCATCAGATGGGGAAAAAACGGACGATTCTTATGCTGCTCGAATTATCCTGAATGCAAAACCACCATGAATTTCACTCATGACGAAAACGGGAGGGTAAAGCACGTGGAGGCTCAGACAACAGACATCAAATGCAATAAATGCGGTAAAACAATGGTTGTAAAAGAGGGGCGTTTCGGACAATTTCTGGCCTGTTCCGGCTATCCAGAATGCAAAAACACGATGAACGCCACAAAAAACGACAGGGGTGAAATCGTTGCTGATGAAGGTGCGACCACTGATGAGCTTTGCGAATTGTGTGGAAAGCCCATGGCCGTGAAACGGGGCCGCTACGGCCAGTTTCTGGGCTGCACCGGATATCCTGACTGTAAGAACATCAAAAAAATCGGGAAAGACGGTAAAGTGATCAAGCAGGAAGTCGTCCTGTCTGATGAGCTGTGCGATCTGTGTCAAAAGCCCATGGCCGTGAAAAGGGGTCGCTATGGCCAGTTTCTGGGCTGCACCGGATATCCTGAGTGTAAAAACATCAAAAAGATACCAAAGAAAAAAGACGATAAATGACGCACGGGCCGGTCATTATCATCGGCGGAGGATTGGCCGGCTGTGAGGCGGCCTGGCAGCTCTTAAAGCGCGGACATGCGGTCCATCTTTACGAAATGAAGCCGGGGCGCTTTTCTCCTGCACACACCTCAGAGCGCCTGGCCGAACTTGTCTGCAGCAATTCCTTTAAGTCCAACGATCCTGAAAGCGCGCCCGGCCTGCTCAAAAACGAGATGCGTCGCCTGGACTCTCTTATTCTTTCCGCAGCCGACCAAACCAGCGTTGCGGCCGGTGCGGCCCTGGCTGTGGACAGAAACGAATTCTCAGCCCTGATTGAAAAACGTCTTCTAGAGCAGCGCAAATTCACTCTCAACCGTGTAGAGCAAACCTCAATCCCGCGTAGCGGCCCCGTCATTGTCGCCACCGGCCCTCTGACTTCCGATAAAATGGCTGAATCCATTGCAAAGCTTCTGGGAAACCCCTACCTGTATTTCTATGACGCGATCGCTCCCATAGTGGAGGCGGACTCTATCGACATGACAAAAGTTTACTGGGCATCGCGCTATGATAAAGGAACGCCTGATTATTTGAACTGTCCTCTTACGGAAAATGATTACAAAAACTTTCATCGTGAGTTGCTGGCCGGTCAAAAAGTCGCACCAAGGGATTTTGAAAGCACCAGGCATTTTGAAGGCTGCCTGCCACTTGAAGTACTGGCCGCCCGCGGTGAGGACACACTCGCCTTCGGCCCCCTCAAACCGGTCGGGCTTGTCAATCCTTACACGAAAGCAACGCCTTATGCCGTTGTTCAGTTGCGCAAAGAAGACGCGGCCGCCAGACTTTTCAATATGGTGGGTTTTCAAACCAGGCTTACCTGGCCCGAGCAAAAACGCATTTTCCGTATGATACCCGGCCTGGAAAATGCTCAATTCGTGCGGCTCGGCAGCATTCACCGCAACACCTATATTCATTCGCCATCGGTTTTGTCGTCCTGTCTGAATTTACGGAAAGAGCCGGGAATTTTCTTTGCCGGGCAACTGACGGGCGTGGAAGGATATATGGAATCGACCGCCACCGGACTTCTGGCGGGCCTCAACGCTTCTTTTTTAATGGAAGATAAACATTTCATCCCCCCTCCCCCCTCGACGGCTATGGGGGCCCTTCTTCGCTACATAAGCTCACCGCGACCCGGGAATGATCCGTTTCAGCCCATGAATATTAATTTCGGGATCATCGAGCAGCCGGTATTAAAAAAAATACGTAAAAAAGACAGGCATCGTTTGATGATCGAACAGGCGCGCGCGTCTTTTGCTTCGTGGCTGGAAAGTAACGGTATATAGCTTTTACCATACACTTTTCTTTTTATCTCAACTTCAGATGGCGCTTTTCAAAAAACACCTGCACTCAATCTTCCGGGAAGATCCTGCGATAGAAAAAGCCAATTGCCCGCTTTTTTGAATTGTGCTATGAGAACCCTACAACAAATAAAATTGAGTCAGGGGAGGCAGGTATGAAAAAAATGCGCTGGAGTATTGTTTTTTTGTCGGTGATGACTTTTCTTGTTTCTACGGTATTCCTGTCTTACGCGGCGGATCTGAGCGGAACATGGAATGTGAAAGTGGAGATCTCCGGAACTACCGGAACACCGGTTTTCATCCTCAAGGAAGAAGGTGACAAGTTCGTCGGCACTTATAAGAGTCAGTGGGGAGAATTCAGCTGCGAAGGCACTGTCAAGGGAAACGACTTTGAAATCGTTGCCGATGTCGGTGGGAATAAATTCGTTTATAAAGGCAAGCTCGACGGTGACAAAATGAGTGGCGAGGCGAATCTGGGCGGCCAGGCTTCCGGTCCTTTCACGGGCGAAAGGGAGAAATAATTATTCAGCCCCAAAAGTCGACTCTTCAGATATGGCGCTCAGGGCTCTTGATGCGCCATATCTTTTTTTTTCAGTTAAATCCTATCCTTTCGAGTTCAGGTAGTAAGAATTGACCTTTTCAATGTAAGCTATTGTTTCGCCGGGCAGACGTCCGGGAGATTTTTCCAGGTTTCCCATACCCCAGTTGTAGGCCGCCAGCGCCAGATTCAGCTCTCCCCCGTAACGGTTCAAAAGCATTTTCAGATATCCGGCACCGGCCATGATGTTTTCAGAGGGGTCAAAAGGATTTTTAACACCAAGTTCCTTTGCTGTTTCCGGCATAAGCTGCATGAGTCCCATCGCACCCGCCTTTGAGGTGGCATCGGGATTGAAGCCGCTTTCGGCTTCTATAACCGACGATAGCAAAGCCGGGTCGAGGTCGTATTTATGAGCGGCCTTTTGGATGATTCCGGAAAAAATATTTTGCCTTTGTGCGGAAGACACCACGTCCCGACCGTGAGAGCTATTTGCACAGTATCCTTCTGGTGATTCCTGAGCTGCCCTCTGAAAAACAGGCAACTGCATCACCGAATAATTTGAGTCCTCGTCTGTATTGAAAGCGCTCCGGAGAAGCCGTGAGTTCAGCTGCACTTTTACGACCCGTAAAAGAAGCGAGAGCAGTTCATTGGTCATTTCTGCAGGGGATGCCGGTTTGAAGGCATCTTCTCTGGCGGATATCGCCCCTTTCAGAAGATTGCCGAAGGTGCTATCCGCAGGCGCACCGGCGGAAGATACTTTAGTGGCGTGTTGTAATCCAATGCCGGAAACGGCTCGAAGATCGGGGATCACAGTCTTATTTCCTCCATCTTAATGTGACAGAGAAAATAGATTCAACTTGCATGCCATTTAGGCATATTAGAGAATTTTTATATATGCGTCGATGATGTCCGGGTCAAACTGTGTGCCCTTGTTGGCAATCAGCTCGTCAATGGCCTTGTCTTTGGACATGGCGGGCCGATAGGTGCGGTTGTTGGTCATCGCATCAAAGGCATCGACTACCGCCATTACTCGGGCAAGCAGGGGAATTTCTTCCCCCTTCAGTCCCAGCGGATAACCTTTCCCATCCCAGCGTTCATGATGACACTGGACTATCTTTCTCTCCGTATCAAGCAGGGTGATCGGCTTTAAGATGTTTTCACCAATCGTAGGATGATTTCTAATCACCATGAATTCTTCTTCCGTCAGCTTGCCCTCTTTTAACAAGATACTGTCCGGTACGGCAATCTTTCCAACATCATGAAGAACACTGGCTATTCTGATGCTTTCGATCTCTTTTGGCGAACAGTTGAGGCTTTCGGCGAGCCGGACCGCTTCGGCCGTGACACGCCTGGAGTGCTCCTCTGTGTAGTGATCGCGCGCCTGAATGGAGGAAATCAGCGAGCGTAACGTCTCCATAATGTTTAAGTATATGCTTTCATAAAGGATTTTATTTTCTAAATTCAGTGATGCGCGCTTGGTGAGGCTCAAAATATGATGCAGATCTTTTTTATTAAAAGATTCACGGTTCTTCTTTTTGCGGATACTCAGGATGCCCAGGATATTGTTTCTGATCATCAAAGGGGCGCAAATGAGAGAAGGCGCCACCTCGGGACGGTCGTCGGCATTGATGAGCACCGCTTCTTTTCGCTCGACAACATCGTTGAAAATCATTTTCAGGCGCCTGGCCTGTGCGGGATTCTGATAAAGGCCCGAAGCTTTCCCTCTGGTCACTTTGTCATGAAATTCATTGTCCTGCTCATCAAAGAGCATAATTGAACATACCTCGCCGTCAACCACCTTCAGGGCCAGATCAGCAATTTTTTGGAAAATGATGTCATTGTCCATCGGCGACTCTTCAATGGAATCGAAGATATAACTCTGCTTGGACAATGATTCGGTTTTATCGGTGAGCTTAAGTTCAGCCAGGATTTTTTCCGCGGCTTCTGGCTTGAGGATTTGCTTCTGCGTTAAATGGATGTCAACTTTATACAGAAGATCGTCAATATCAAACGGTTTCGTCAAAAAATCGACGGCGCCCTTTTTAATGGCGCTCACGGTCAGGTCGGTCGTGGGGTTCCCGGTAATCATGATGACGCTAACGGCTGGGTCACTTTGCCTGACTGCGTGCAGCAGGTCCATCCCGTTCATGCCGGGCATCATGATATCGCTGATGATGAGATCGAAATTCTTGTTTTCCAGTATCCGGAGCGCGTCTTCTCCGCTTTCGGCCTCATAGAGCTGATATTGTGAGTTTTGTCTGAGTGCTTCAATAATGAGATTACGGGTCGGCGAATAATCATCCACCACCAGTATTTTTTTTGACTTCGATGTGTGTTTGCCTAAACGGACTGCATGTGGCACTACCTGTCTCCAAGATTAAAGTTGTACTCTAGGGTGTGACTTTGTAGTTCTTGATTTATCAAAATAAAAGAGGTTTTAAAAGGTCGGCTTATTGTTCTTCGTCCCTCAGGATAACGTCACGAAGGTTATAACTTATTTTTTCCAGTTCCCCTGTTTTGTCGGCTTCTTTCATAGACAAAGTGACGATATCCTTGGAATTTCCGGGGGAGTCCCCTCCCCTGGCCGCATGAGGCTGCACCTTGACCTTGCTTTGCCTGATGTAGGCATTTAAAATATTGTCTACTTGGTAAGCTGTAATTGTCATCTTTTTCCCCGTTTATCTTTCCACAATTTTATCGGCAAACGGGAAAAAAACTTTAGTGAAATGTATCACAAAATTTGAAGGGAAAGTAAGCAGTGAAATAATTGAGTTTTATTCAGATGTTTTATTTTCCTGCTCAGGAGAAGATGCATCCTCACGGTGTACCATTAGATCGCGAGGAGCCTCCACACCGACACGGGCGTATTTACCTTTAATTTCGAGAATAGTGATTTTAATGTTTTCTCCGATTGTAATGGATTGTCCGCTTTTTCTGGTTAAAATAAGCATCTTTCACCATTTCCGCCTTAAATATAACTCATTATTGTCATTTCACTGATTTTTGCCGCCATACTGTAGGAGGCCTGCATGGCGATCTGCTTCATTTGAAAAGCAGTGATAAGTGACGCCATTTGAGCATTTTCCACATCGGCAACCATATTGGTCAACTCCAGCTTCAGCTTGTCGTGGTTGCTGCGGGTAAGCTCCAGTGAACTAATTTTCGCCCCGGCTGATGTTTCCGCCTGCAGGACACGGCTCTCCAGTGGCCGCA
>CAYWRV010000102.1:0-7204 GCA_964460865.1 uncultured Smithella sp.
CTACATGGCGGCGCCGGAAGAAATCCGCCCGCTGGCGAGCTTTTTGAAACACAAAGGCTATAGTGTCTATGGAGCCAGATTAAGCGGTCACGGCACCGCACCGGAGGATCTGTCGCTCCAGAGCTGGCCTGATTGGTATGACTCGGTGAACCGCGCCTATATTATAATGAAAAACACGGTGAAATCTTTTGCGATCATCGGGTTTTCCACAGGTGCCGGATTGGCGCTTCTGCAGGCGGCCAACAAGCCGGGGAAATTTGCCGGCGTGGTTTCCATAAACGGTCCCGCGCGCCTGCAAAGCCCCCAGGCCCGCTACAGCCCGCTGGTACACGCCTGGAACAGGCTGTTTTCCTCTTTGCGCATCAAAAGGGGCCGGCTCGATTATGTGGCCAATCAGCCGGAAAATCCTCACATCAACTACACCCGCAATCCCGTCAGCGGCGTGTATGAACTGGGCCGTCTCATGAAATACGTCAAAGCAAGGCTCGGCGATGTTCAGGCTCCCGCTCTGGTGATTCAAGGCTCGGACGACCCGGTGGTGAACCCCGTGAGCGGCACGGAGATATTTTCGCGGCTCGGCTCTTCCGACAAACAACTCGTTCAGATTGCTGCAGAGCACCACGGTATTTTGCGCGGCGATGCCTCTGAAGATGTTAAAGAAAAAGTACTTGTGTTTTTAAAAAGCGTTTTGGGTTGACAGCGACAATTTACCGACAACCTCACTCCGGCCCCGGAAAAGGCAAAAGCACCCGGCCGGGCGCATACTCAAATACAGGTCACTTCCCGTCAAATTGCAGCCGTCTATAATTAAATTCTTCAATTGATCCTGTTTGACTATTGCGACTATCAATGATAGCTCACGATAGCTTCAATCGGCCATTCTTTGCCACAAATTAAAACATCGGAGGAGGTCCAGGGCCGGCACTGTATGGAAAAATTTTTCAATCCTCAATCGGTTGTTATCGTCGGAGCCTCAAATTCTTCTTTCAATCTGGGATCGACCATCTGCAACATGCTCAAAGACTATCTCAATTACTCGGGCACGGTCTATGTTGTGAACTCCAGGGGAGAGATGGTCAACGGCTACGGGGGCTTTTCATCCGTACTTGATCTGCCAGAAACGCCGGACATGGCCATTATCATCGTGGCGGCCCGCCATGTGCCGGGCATCGTCAAAGATTGCGCAAATAAAGGAATCAAAAGGGTTATCATCGAAAGCGCCGGCTTTGCCGAAGAGGGAGCCGCCGGCGAGGCGATGCAGCGCGAAATCGACGAAGTGGCCAAAATGAACGGCATCCGTATTATGGGTCCCAACTGCCTGGGCACCTTGAGCACCCGCGATAAATTCTGCAGCTTCTATGGAGTAAACCCCAGTCTGGTGGAAATGAATCAAATATTCGAGACCCCGGGAAATATTTCCTACATCATCCAAAGCGGCGGGGTTGTCGTCCTGGTCCTGGAGTCACTCTACTACGACCTGGTCGGTATCAACAAGGTCGTCAGTATCGGCAACAAGTGCGACGTCAATGAAGCGGACCTGATCGAGTATTTCCAAAAGGATGAAACGGCGGTTATCGGGATGTATCTGGAGAACATTGCCGACGGGCGCCGGTTCATGGAGGCGGCCCGGAAGTCGCAAAAGCCGATCCTGGTTTTTAAAGTGGGGAAAACCCCCGAAGGAGCAGCGGCCGCCCTGTCTCATACGGCGGGAATCGCCAATGACGATTTGATTTTTCAATCCGCCTGCAAACAGGCGGGGATCATCAGCCTCAACTGTATCGACGAGCTGCATTCACTGCCGAAGATCTTCACCGAAATGCCTCTTCTAAAAGGGAAGCGTATCGCAATGTTCACCAACTCCGGCGCTTTCGGGAGCATAGCAGCGGATCTGCTGGCGGAAGCGGGCCTCAAGATGGTCACTTTATCCGACACCACTCAATCTAAACTCAAAAAAGCAGGACAGGTCTTCAATGTCAAAAACCCCGTAGATATCGGTCCTGCCCCACCTCAAACCTATCTGGACATCTTCGAGATTCTGCTGGCTGCCGATGAGGTTGACGGCCTTTGGCCGCTTTTGAGTGTCTGGCAGACTTTCGTGATCGACTGCCTGGAGGAGCTTTTGAAAATGTGTAAACACTACGGCAAGCCGGCGACCATTTACACGCCCAACGCCGTCAGTAAATCCATTGCCATTCGCACCAGGCACCGGATCCCCCTCTTTGAGACACCGCAGCAGTCGGCAAGGGCTCTGTCTGTTTCCCACATGTTTTACGAGTCGATGCGCAAAAGAGGTTTTCTGGAAGAACAAAAATTACGAACCGCCCCGTCCATGAGAGCTTCTTGTTAAAGGCCGGTTTGTCCCTCCGATACGGAAAAACAGGAAAAAATCTTTCGTGATCATAAAGTGACCGGCGTGTGTATTTCCGAAAGAGAGTCCCCCTCATACAAGACTTTTTCCAGAAAAAGCCCCGACGGGGGCGCGGTTAAGCGAGCCGGAACATCCGAATAATCATCCAGCATCGCCTCCGCCCCGGCAGGCGTGATCGCCCCACGGCCGGCCTCAACCGCCACACCGACGATGCGCCTCACCATCTTCCATAAAAAATGTGAGCCGGTAATCCGTATTGCCAGCATATTTTCAAATTCGTAAATCCCGATGCTTTCAACGGCCACTTTTGTCGAAACATTCTTGTCCATTCGTTTGTCGGCAAAAGAGGCAAAATCATGAAACCCCTCAAAGACACGCAAAGTCCGCTTCATCGCTGAGACGTTAAGGCCATCCCGGACCCACCAGACATATCTCTTGGCAAAAGCGCTCCGTCGCCTGGCGATCAGATACAGATAACTGCGGCCCTGTGCCGAGTGGCGGGCATGGAAACGAGGATGGGCATTTTCCACCGATATGAGGTTGATACTGGAAGGGAGAAAATCGTTCAGACCGACCCGCAGCGTTTCACAATTTATTTTTTTTGCGCACTCCAGATGGGCGACCTGCCCAAGCGCATGGACACCGGCATCGGTACGGCCCGCTCCCTGAATTTCAACGGGCGAATTGAGAAATTTTTCTGCGGCGGCAATCAGCGTTCCCTGGATGGTTCTGGCATTTTTCTGTGCCTGCCAGCCTCTGTAGCCGGTTCCGTCATATTCGAGGATGATTTTATACTTGTTCAATGGCCTGCTTCTCCGGGGACAGGCTTCAAAATGTTCATCGCGGCAATATTGTCGAGCAAAGTGCCGGTATTCCTGTCGGCATTGATGAGCTCGCGGCCCGGTTCAAGCGTGGTGATGACGGCCTGACCGATTATTTTGCGTCCCTCACGCCCCCGCAGGTCTCTGGTCCGCAACCCCCAGATATTGTGAAAAATGAGGGCGCGGCCGTCTTTCGCCCCGATGTAGAGCATAACATGCCCTTTGCGCCACAACAGACTCAAGTAAGGAACACCTTTTTCCAGGATGACTTTTTCTTTTTCGTCTGCTGAAAGCCCCTGCAGATCAATGAAAATACCGGCCTCACGCACCTGATCCTCCGAGTGGCGCGGCAGCCAGATACCGAATACCGTGTAAAAATCACGGGTCATGGCGGAGCAATCACGGTTTCCATAAAGACCTCCCCATCCATAGGGCTCGCCGATCATTTCATTGGCCACCCGGGCAGCATTCGGCCGGTTCAGGCGGAGCGGTTTGGCCGACGCCGCCGCGGCGGGCACAAAACCATGTCTGATAAGCGCCCGCCCGTCCGGGCCCGCCTGTGCGATAAGCAGCCCGGCTTTATCGTCCTGCCGGCCGTCCATCGGGAAAACATGCCCCACAGATGCCATAAACACAAATCTGCCCCCCTCATCCAGAACCGGCGTCCGGTCACGGGTAATGACAGCATAACGGCCCGATTCCCACCTCCGGACAAAATCCTCGTCCACCGGGGCGAAATCCTCAGCGGGTATCCAGCCGAAGGTGAAAGATGTCTCCACAAGAGCCCAGGCCCTGTCTAAACTGAGATGGCAGACAAATACCGGCGTGTTGGCCGGAAGGGCCGATCGCTGCAGATTGTCAAACGGCCAGCCGTCGCTGTCGCCTTCGCGTCTGGTAAAGTGGGGCGAGTTGGTCGGCAACTCTCTCAGGTTCGTATTGCGGACGGTAATGCCCCGGGCCAGAGTGTTGGGATAGAGCTCCAGCGCTGCGTTGTCACGAAGTTTTTTGAGCCAGGCCGCGGGATGACGTTTCTTATTCTCTCCATAACCGGGCTTGAAATTGTATTTTATGAAATCCTGACCGACTTTTTCCGGAAGCGCGTAAAAAGGCTTTTCCTGGTGCCATACCGAAAAATAAATAATGTTAAAATCTTCATTCAACCGCGCCTGGTCCGCCCCGGTGAGCAAATCTTCTTCCGCCGTTTCCGGTGACATATACGAGGCGTGGTCCTGGGGCAGTTCCCGCACATCACGGATGGTCTCCGGCGCGACCAGGCAACCGGAAAGTAAAAGAGACAGAAAAACAAACAAACAAAAAACTTTCTTCATAAAAAAACCTCTGACGAACGCGTGCGAATATAATCTTTTTTTGCCCCGCAGGCAAGGCAAACACGCACTGATGATATTGTCTTTTTGTGTTGCATTCGCGGCGAATTCGTGTAAATTAGCCTCCGGTTTTAAGGAAGACCAAAAAAAGACACAGGTCATGCGCTACGGCAAAAAGACCGGGTAAACAGCCAGGGTTGGTCTTCCCCAAAAAGGATTTTTTCACCAGAGGATGAGGCGCAAAACGGGCGCCGGCCGTGAAAGGAGGGAAAATGGCGGAAGGGACAAAAGTCATGGATCAGGCTCTTCAGGCGATGACCGACAAGGAAGGGAAATACCTTACCTTCAGTCTGGCGGGAGAAGAATACGGTATAGGCATTCTGAAGGTGAAGGAAATCATCGGAATCATGCCGATTACCGCAGTGCCCCAGACACCCCCCCACATCAAGGGAGTGATCAATCTGCGCGGCAAGGTAATCCCCGTTATTGATCTTCGCCTCAGATTCTCACTGGCCGCGGCGGAATTCACGGAAAGGACCTGTATTATCGTCGTAGAAATAGCTGCGCGGCAGGGAACAATCACTATGGGATTTGTGGTTGATGCCGTCTCTGAAGTTCTCAACATCAAGGGAGCTGATATTGAGGCAACCCCCTCTTTCGGTACTCGTCTTGACACTGAATTTATCCTGGGAATGGCAAAAACAGGCGGAGGAATAAAAATCCTTCTGGATATTGATAAAATCCTGTCAGCCGACGAACTGGAGGCGGCAAGCGGAATTTTGTAATGTTGACCGACACTGTAATCAGGCATCGCCCCCCGGGAGAGGGAAGAGCAATTCCCGAGCTTGAAAGTCAGGACGTGGGCGGAGTGGAACTTCCCTATCTGCATTACCCGGGAAATGAAAGAAAAACGGTTTTTTGCCATGCGACCGGTTTTCTGCCGTGGCTGTGGCATCCGGTAATCGAAAAACTGGACTTCAATGATTCCATCTGGGCGCCCTACACTTGCAACTATCGCGGGGGAGACCCTCATAACGGCGGACTGAGCTGGAATACCATCGCACGTGACCTGGCCTTCTTCTGCAGCGCCCGCGGCATTGACCTCCCCCTGATGATCGGCCATTCCATGGGGGCGACGGTATCGGTCATCTCCGCGGCTGCCTTCGGCATAAAGCCGCGCGGCATGATTCTCATCGAACCGATACTGCTGCCTGAGGAATTTTACCAGATGAACATCAATGTTGAAGAGCACCCGCTGGCCTCTAAATCAATCAGGCGGGTAAGCCACTGGAAAAGCACGGACGAGGCCTCGTCCTACCTGAATTCCCGCCCGCTTTTCTCTGACTGGGACGAGGACGTACTGGAGTTATACAAAAGTTACGGCATGGAAAAACTGCCCGCCGGGGATGTAAAGCTGGCATGTGCTCCTCAAAGTGAGGCTGCCCTGTTCATGGGTGGCATGAGCCGCAATCCCTGGCCGCTTCTGCCCCGGATAAGCTGTCCGACGCTGGTCATTGAAGGAGAAAAAAGCCCCAATATCGGCCTGGTCGACATACGGCGAGCCGTTTCGCTGTTACCGGGAGGCAGATACGCAGGCGTACCGGACGCGGGCCATTTAATCCCCATGCAAAAACCGGCCGAGATCGCGACGCTCATCAACAACTTCGTAAAGGAGCTTGCCGCCAAGGAGGACAATATCGACCATGGCCACACCTGACGTCATTGCTTTTTGCAATCAGAAAGGAGGCGTGGGAAAGACCACCTGCGCTCTTAACATCGCTGCCGGCCTCACCATGCTTAAGAAAAAAGTGCTGGTTATCGATTTTGACCCTCAGGCTCACCTGACTTATTCCCTGGGACTGGACGCGCACGAACTTGCAAGCAATGTTTATCGTGTGATGAAAGGGGAGATCCCTCTTGCCGACGCTCTCATGGAAACCAAAGGCATGAAAGTTCTGACCGGCAGCGTGGAACTGGCGGCGCTGGAGGCTGAAATTTCCCCCAAACCGGGCAAGGAATCTTTTTTACAAAACCGTCTGGTCTCCATAGATGATTTTCAATACGTCATCATTGACTGTCCGCCGGCGGCCGGTCTTTTGACGGTCAACGCGCTGGTGGCCTGCCGGGAAGTCTTCATCCCGTTGCAGATGGAATTTCTCGCCCTAAAAGGAATGAGCAGGCTTTTGAACATGATTGAAGAAATTAAGAAGCAATACAGCCGCCAGGGGCCATCCTACCGGATTATTCCCACGCGTTACGACGGGCGCAAAAAACTCAATAACGCCATTATGAGCAAGGTGCGGGAACGATTTGGAAACCGCGTCTTCAAATCCGTCATCCGTGAAAACATTGCGGTAGCCGAAGCGCCCAGTTTCGGCCAGTCTATTTTCGAGTACTCACCCAGAAGTCACGGCGCTGAAGACTACCTTGCCTTGTGCAGGGAAGTGATTCGTAAACGCCCCGTTTAATATCTTCGCGGCAGGACTCTCACAGAAACTGATCCGCCCGAAGGCTGACACCTGCCATCAAACTTACAGAAAGGAGAAAGCTATGTTGTGGAAAATCCGGCTTATCGCAGTGGTCATGGTTTTGCTGGCTGCTCCCGCCTGGGCCTTTGCCGAAATCAAAGAAGGTTTGTGGGAAATCACCTCGCAGACACAGATAGAAGGAATGCCGATGTCAACACCGCC
>CAYWRV010000103.1:0-7190 GCA_964460865.1 uncultured Smithella sp.
TTTTATGGAAAAATGATTTGCAACTTTCTGGAAAAATGTCTTGCAAAAAACACAAAGAGCGGTCTGGGGCAAAGGAGGAAAAGGAGTGCTGGAACAAATCCGAGATGTCGAAAAAATGCTCCCGTTTCCGCTCCTGGGCTTTGATTCAGACAACGGCAGTGAGTTTCTCAATTATCACCTTCTTCGTCATTTCACCGAGCGAAAACAGCCCGTAAACTTTACACGCAGCAGGGCCTATCACAAAAACGACAACGCCCACATAGAACAGAAAAACTGGACGCATGTCCGCCAGTGGCTGGGGTATCAAAGACTGGACAATCACAAGGTGGTCCCCCTCATGAACAATCTCTACCGCAACGAATGGCGGCTCTTCCATAACTTTTTTCTACCCTCGGTCAAACTAATTGAAAAAGAACGTATCGGATCTAAAACTATAAAAATACATGATGACCCAAAAACACCATATCAAAGAATCATGGAACCAATATACATCAATGAATCGGTCAAACCTGCACTGACAAAACAACTTGAAAACTTAAACCCCTTTGAGCTAAACAACATTATACAAATGAGGCTCAAAAAGATTACCAGGTTTCGGTAACATCTTTTGTGGAGCAACGTTCTCAATACTCACTCTTTCTTCGGTAACATTTATTATTAATGAGGCAACAGGATCATCGCACAGAGGCCAATCGGTTGTTTCTGCAAATATATTATATTGGGCCGAATCTGAGTCTGCTGACATGACCTAAGGGGGTCCCACAAAAACCGCCCTTGACCATACCATTATTCTTGACCCTTCCCTGACTTGATGCTAAAAGAGACTGATCCTTGGTCAAATCACCATCACCCTTGCCATTCGGTCATGCCGAGCTATAGTCAAATGTTGTGTATGAGGCATTAGGCGGCGATCCTTTTTTGTTCTATACCGTTGACAAACTTAACCCCTTTAACGACTTCAGCCAAACGTTCAGGGCAATGTAAACGAATCCATTTCTTCTGAGCGCATTGACATAATTTAAAAGCCATCATGATTACCGTGTTGGCGGAAAAACAGCCTCTCACTTTATTTGTTCGCAAACGAACAGTCGCAAAGGTCGATTCAATCGGATTCGTCGTCCGAATATGCCGCCAGTGTTCAGCAGGAAAAACATAAAAGGTCAGCAAAGAATCTCTACCCTTTTCCAGACACTGGGTTGCTTTGGGATATTTTGCTTCATAAGTGTTCACAAAGTCGTCAAAATAGCGGTTTGCTTCATCCTTATCGGCCGCCTGCCATATTTGATGCAATTGGGCTTTTGCTTTGGATTGAAGGCTCTTGGGCAAATTATTCAGGACATTGGCTGTTTTGTGTACCCAGCACCTCTGCCAGCGGGTATTATCATAAACTTTGCTCAATGCGCTCCAGAAACCCAGAGAGCCATCGCCAATAGCGAGTTGGGGAGCAGTGATTAAACCTCTAGATTTTAAATCTAAAAGCAGTTGCCGCCAGGAAAGCTCGCTCTCCCGGAATCCGCCCTCGATGGCTAACAGTTCCTTTACGCCATCAGCAGTGGCACCCATAATGACCAGAAGGCACTGTTGCTTCCATTGCCGAAACTCATCTTGCCATACAGTTTTAAGGCGACTGATTGTGGCAGGGGATAATCCCGGAGCATCTTTGCCGACTAAGGCTGCTAAAGCATCGCTGAAATCGCCGGTGGAAACTCCTTTTAAATACAACCAGGGAATCAATTGCTCCAGACTCCTTGTCTTCCGCAGATATGGCGGCAATATCGCTGAACTGAATGTTATCCTCTCTGAGTCTTGACAAAATCTGTCCCGCGTCCGAGGCACTTTCACACAAACCGCTCCGATACCTGTTTGAATCTGCCTTTCCGGCATATATCCATTGCGGACATCCGTCGGCAGCCGGATTTGTCCCTTAAATCTTTATATTGACTTAAGAATAGTTCTATCTCTGCTTCTAATGCCTGAGCCATCAAGCTTCTTGCTCCCTGTCGTAAAATCTCCGCTAGCGGATCTTCTTCATTTTCTGCTGGATTATTTATCCTTGCTAAACTATCTTTCTTCATGGTGCGTGTATCCTTTCCTTTTTTATTTAGCCGGACGACTGTCGCGAAGCAACCATCCGGTGGACACACAACCTATAGTCCTAAACACAACTTTTTATTATATCTCGGTCATGCCTGACCGTGATATGTGAAGGAGGACGAAACAGCAAAATGGATACCCTGCCATCCACGGAACCAGAACTCAGTTGCCGGATCACCCGGACCCTGCTCATGTATGTGCGCGAGGAGAACAACGGCTCCCTCGGCAACCTGTTAGAGGGGCTGGAGCTTGATGAGTCCTACCTCATGGACGACAATAACTGGATTTCTCACGATTTTATGCAAACCCTTTATCGACGGATGATCGAAATCCTTGGCGACGAGGACGCGGTTTACAAAATGGCGATAGCGACCATGCGATTCAGGTCGTTCGGTATCCTGGACCGGATCGCCCGGCTCATCAACGATCCCAAAATCGCTTATTCCCACATCCCCAAGTACAATCGGATGATAAGAGCCAAGGGCGACGTGTTTGTCCATGAACTGGGGGATTCGTGGGCCCTTGTGGAGGAGCGCTACCACGACGGCAGCCGAAAGACCCACTATGACTGTGATTACATGCGGGGGGTTCTGGCCGGGATACCCACCTTTTTCCACATGCCGGTCGCTCACGTGGAGGAAATCGAATGCCAGCTATCGGTCGATATGTATGGCGATAGGACATGGCCGGACGCCCCCGTTTACGGGGCCAAAGGCTGCCTGTACCGGGTCCGCTTCGCCTCCCGCGGCCCGGCTTCTTTTTGGAAGCGGGTGTTTCGACGGAGGCAGGCATACCAAAACGCCGTCGAAGATCTTCTGGACGCCAATCAACGTATACAGGAGAAATATAACGAGGCCCGCAAACTTACTTTCGACCTGGCGGAGGCTAACAAACAGCTCGTTCTATCCAAAAAACAATTCGAATCCAAATCCGCCGATTTGGAGGTTTCGGAGCGCCAGTATCGGCTCCTAGCCGAAAACGCGACAGATACCATATGGGTCCTGAACCTGGAAACCATGCGCTTCGATTATATTAGCCCGTCTGTTCAAAAACTGATGGGCTTTTCCGCGGAAGAGGCGATGGAAGTCGGCATTGAACGGCTAATCGTCCCTGAATCGTTAGAAAAGGCCTTGAACAGATTGTCGGAGGAGATGAACAAAGAAAAAACCGGCTTGGCTGACCCCGGTCGATCAGAAGCCTTCGAGCTCCTTCAGAGACGCAAGGACGGGACTCATGTCTGGGTCGAAGCCAAGATGAACTTTATCCGCGACGAGCACGGCCGGCCCATGGCTATCCAGGGTGTCTCCCGGGATATTTCGGAGCGTAAACAGGCTGAAGAGGCGAGGAAACGGACCAAGGCCACGCTCCGGGGTGTTTTTCTCGCCGCCCCCGTCGGCCTCTGTACGATGCAGGACCAGACATTTCAGACGGCAAACCGTGCCTGGTATGAAATCACGGGTTATACCGAGGAGGAAATCATCGGGAAAACCCCACATATGTTGTCCGACGACGAGGAAGAATTTAAAAGGGTAGAGAGGGAGTTGTATGACGGCGCGCCGAAGAACGGCGTGAACACGGTGCGGACAAAACTGCGCAGAAAAGACGGCGTGTATCGCGACCTTGTTTTGCGGGCGGCACCCTTGAATCGGGAAGGTCTTACCGATTTGACCATTGTGGCCATCGAGGATGTCACCGACCGGATCCTCACAGAGCGGGCCCTCAGGGAAAGTGAGGAGATGTATCGCACCCTCATGGATACCTCGCCGGATGCCATCGTCGTTTTTTCCCTTTCCGGGGAGCTCATTGCCGTCAGCCGTCAGACCGCCCGTATTTACGGGGTAGAGAGTGTCGAAGAATTCCTTGAGGAGGTGCGGACGGTATTTGATCTCCTTACGGAGGAGGGAAAGGCCGCAGCCACGGTGAATATCCCCACGGTTATCACCCGCGGCCTATCCCGGGGCAATGAATATGAGATCCGCATCCGGGGGGGCAAGACCATCGTCATGGAGATGAACACCTCGGTGATCAAGGATATGGACGGCAACCCCAAGGCTTTTATCAGCGTACTGCGGGATATTACGGAAAAGAAACTGGCGGACAAGATCTTGCGAATCCAGCAGGATCTGGGCATGGCCCTGGCCAGGGCGGTGTCCCTCGAGGAATCCCTGGAGCTGTGCCTCGAAGCGGCCGTTGCCGCGGCAGGATGCGACGCCGGGGGCATATATATCCGCGATCCCGCCTCGGGGTCCTTCAGTCTGCAAACCGTCACCGGCATTTCCCGGGAATATGCGGAGGAGCTGCGCCGCTACGAGGCCGGCTCGGAGCGGGCGATGCTCCTGGATGCGGGCTCCCCTATCTACCTGGACGGCGCGGCGGAGATGACCGCATTGAACCTTGCGGACGCCGTAGCCGAGGGGATGCAATCCGCGGCGCTGATCCCCATCCATTCTCAGGACCAGGTCATCGGCGGTTTTACCCTAGGGGCACGGTATCCCAACGGCATCCCCACCACCGTCCGGGACACCCTGGAGACGATCGGCAGTCGGGTCGGATCCGTCATTGCGCGGCTTCAGGCGGAGCAGCTTCTCCGGGAGTCGGAGAGGAAGTTCCGGGATCTGACGGAAAAATCCCTCGTCGGCATCTACCTGCTCCAGGATAGGCGCTTCAAATACGTCAATGAGGAAATGACGAATATTTTCGGCCATACCGCCGAAGAGATGATCGACCATATGGGACTTCAGGAGGTCATTTACCCGGAAGATCTGCCCCTGCTGGTGCAGAACGTTCGCCAGCAAAATGCCCGGGGCTTAAAATCCATGCATCATGAATTTCGCATCGTCACCAGGGAAGGAGAGGTCCGAAACGTCGAGATGCTCGGCTCCCGAACCCTCTATCAGGGGAGGCCGGCGGTGATCGGCACGCTTCTCGACATTACGGAACGGCACCGGGCGCAAGAGGAGTTGCAGCGTCTGAGCACCGCGGTGGAACAGGCGGCGGAAGACATCATCATTACGGACCCGGAGGGGATAATCCAATATGTAAATCCGGCTTTCGAAAAGATTACGGGTTACTCCCGGGCAGAGGCGATAGGCCGCAACCCGAGATTTCTCCAGAGCGGCCGGCACGATTCGGCCTTCTACAAACGGCTCTGGGATACGCTCAGGGACGGGAGGATCTGGACCGGACATCTTATCGACCGGCGCAAGGACGGGGACATTATCGAGGAAGACACCACAATCAGCCCCCTCACCACATCCACCGGGAAGCTCATGGGTTATGTGGCACTGAAGCGTGATGTGACCGAGACGGTGCGGATCGAGGCGCAGCTCCGTCAAGCCCAGAAGATGGAGGCCATCGGTGTCCTGGCCGGCGGTATCGCCCATGATTTCAACAATATCCTGGGAGCGCTGATGGGTTACGCCGAACTGGCAAAATTAAAGACGACGGATAAGGGCATCCTTCCTCACCTGGAGCGGATTCTCAAGGCCTGCGACCGTTCTCGTGATCTGATCAAGCAGATCCTAGACTTCAGCCGCCAGGGGGAGTACAACGTCCAGCCCGTGTCAGTCATCCCCATCGTCAAGGAGGCGATGAAACTGCTGCGCTCTACTATGCCAGCGACGGTGGAGATCCGCCAAGTCTATAACACCAGCCATGATATGGTATTGACCGAACCCACCCAGATTCATCAGGTGCTGGTCAATCTCTGCACCAATGCCCTTTATGCCATGCGAAATCAGGAGGGTGTTCTGGAGGTACGTATCGAGGAGCAGCAGTACTCCGGAGAGGGCCCCCCAGGCGCGCCGCAGTTGAAGGAAGGCGGTTACCTCCAGATCACCGTGAGCGATACGGGCGAAGGGATCGATCCCGCCTGGAAAGACAGGATCTTCGATCCCTTCTTCACCACCAAGAAGGTAGGCGAGGGCACCGGACTGGGGTTGTCGGTTGTTTACGGCATCGTCAGGGACTGTGGTGGTGCCATCACCATTGATAGCGAACCATCCAGGGGAACCGCTGTTACGATCTACTTGCCCCTTCTCGACGCCGACAGCAGCGCCAAAGAGGGGAAAACGGAAGAAATCCTCCGGGGCCGGGGCCGCATCCTTCTGGTTGACGACGAGGAACCGATCGCCTCTTTAGGACAGGAGATTCTCTCTTCCCTGGGTTATGAAGTTGACGTGCGGTATAGCAGCAACGATGCCTTGGAGGCGTTTCAGGCGCACCCGGACCGTTACGACCTGGTGATCACGGATATGACAATGCCGAATATGACCGGCGCCGGACTGGCGAGGGAACTGCTGAAGATCCGCCCCGATCTGCCGATCATTCTAACCACCGGTTACAGCGACCGCATAGACGAGGAACAAGCGAAAAAAATCGGGTTCCGGGAGTTTTTAATGAAGCCCGTTTCCCTGATCGAACTCTCTAGGGTCGTGAAAGCGCAACTTGCCGTCCCCCTGGGGGCCGGAGACCCTCCTGGTGTCTCGGTGCCGGAAAAGACGTACCGGTAAAGAGGGCGAAGGGCCCATCGTCGCCCTGCCATCGACGGAAGCCGCGGTGACTGCCGAATGACAGCGCGGCATGACGATTCCCGCTCAGGCTGTACCGCGGAACACTATCACGAGGACTGAACCGTTACTGTTGTTTCCCCCGGCCAGTGATCACGGAAATCATTCCCGCCGCTCGCACTTCCTCCACCGAGGATTATCACCAGGATTACAGCCGCCGGAATCCGTTACGTTGCAGGCAATACTGTCGAGGTGCTGGCTGCTCAGGCCTTACCCAAGCGCACCCGTTATTGAAAGTCCAAAGGGCATCGGCGGCGGAAGTAGTGAAGATTTTTAAATTGTTTCGCCTCAAGCGTCCCTACTACTGAATTCTTGACAGCTATGGATTTGAAAATTTCCAAGACACTGAAGCACGAGCAAATTGTCATGACACAAAGTGGCTTAGCAGCCGCTTTTTTGTGCCGGAATTTCAAAAAATAGCTACACAGAGGCTACATTTCAGAGTCTCGAAAACTGGTGATATTGTAAGCGCTTGATTTTTGGAGCCGATGCGCGGATTCGAACCGCGGACCTACTGATTACGAATCA
>CAYWRV010000104.1:0-7159 GCA_964460865.1 uncultured Smithella sp.
CACAACGACCGTAGTAACCAGCGGAAACAGAATTTTCTCCAGCTTCGACACAGGCCTGAGCGTCGGCTTCATATAAATAGCCCGCTCCTTCTTTGTGGTCAGCAATTTGATGACGGGAGGCAGGATGAGCGGCACCAGCGCCATATAGGAGTAGCAGGCCACCGCCGTAGCCCCGATAATATGAGGCGCCAGTTGTGCCGTTACGTAAATCGTCGTCGGCCCCTCGGCCCCCCCGATAATGCCGATGGATGCAGCTTCGTTGAAGGAGAAGCCGAAAAGCAGCGACAGGAAAAAAGCGAAATAAACGCCGAATTGTGCGGCCGCCCCTAAAAGCAGGGTCTTGGGGTTGGCAAGCATTGGGCCGAAGTCCGTCAAAGCGCCAAGACAAAGGAAAATCAGCGGGGGTAGAATCTGCCACATGATGCCGAAGGAGAAAAAGATGGACAAAAGCCCGACCGGTTTTGTGGGAATCTCCTTTTGATTGGTCTGCTGCTGGGTTACCAAAACGGCAATGACATCTCCCGCCCGAACGTGTCCGCCCGGTTTTACCCTGATTTCCTTCACCCGTCCGAAAACAGGCGAGTCAAGCGCTGCGCCATCCTCCTGTGCTATGGCCGCATCTTTTTTGAAGATCTCACCTTCCTTCACAAAGATACGTTCAATGACACCCGTTTGCTTTGCCTTTAGTTCATACTCGTAATCCATGAGCCCCCCCACGGGCAGATTGACAAGCATGATGGCAAAGCCGATGGGCAGCAAAAGCAGCGGCTCCATTTTTTTGCCGATGGCGAGATAAATGAGAATACTGCCGATGAGCAGCATTACGGCATTGCCCCAGGTGAAAAACTGAAAGCCTGTTTCCAGAAAGCCAAACACGTCAAATCCTCCAATTGATAAAAGTCATGTAAACGGCGCTGTCTGTCGCGGTTCGGTGCATCCTGCGATCTACGGTATTGGCGTGTTTACGGTTTTACCGGTCATCCGCCAATATCTGCGCCACATTATTTGTTAAAAAGTTTTGTTATTTTTACCGTGACGACTCTGGTCAGCCAGATAGTGAACCACAGAATCGCCAGGAGCAAAAAGACGACTCCCAGTCCTCCACCTGCTATTTTTACAGCCAGGCCAAGATTAAGCATAACAGCTTTCACCTCCTCTGCTTTTTGTGATACCGCTTATCACGCCCGTCAGATCGCCTTAATCCATGCGGGACCTTTCGGCCTGTCGAGCCCTTTTACGATCTGCGAACGGATGATGCGCGGCAGGATCATCTGGTGCTGGGGGCAGATGGAGCGGGGGTTCTGGTAGCAGCAGTTGGCAAAGCCGACCAGATAGTCGCGCAGTTCATGGAAACGCACGATTTCATCGACGAAACCTTTTTTCGCGCAGTACACGGGCCCGGAAGTCTCGTCGTAGTGCCTGACCATTTCATTCATTTTATCGATGACCGGCCCCAACGGACGGCCCGCGTCCTTTTCCTTCACCAGGCGGCGAGCGTAGCTTGCTGCAGCCGCCGTCTCGCCGTGCATGACGTTGATCTCGGTAGTCGGTGTGCCCAGGGAAAAGGCGTTGTTGTTGTTGGCGGTGGGGCCGCCCAGCACATAGTGAGCCGCCGCTGTGCCCTTTCGTAAAACGACGAGCATCATCGGCAGCTGCGAGTTTTCGATGGAATAAATCAGCGACTGTCCCAGCCCGAGGAGCTCCGCCTTTTCGGCCGTGTCTCCCACATCGATGCCGGATGTGTCCTGAAACCAGACCATCGGCACTTTGTCGCGGGAGCACAGCGTGACAAATTCACTCATCTTGATGAGGCCCTGACGATAGAGTTTGCCCCCCACGGCCATGTACTCGTCGGTGTACTCGGGATAATCGGGGAAAGCGCCCTGGCGGTTGCCGACAATGCCCATCAGATAGCCGTCCACTTTGACCAGGCCGCAGTACATTTCCGGCCCGTAGCCGGGTCGAAATTCCATGTGCTCCGAGGAATCCACCAGGCGCGCCAGGACCTGTTCAAAATCGTAAACCCTTTTTTTATTGACCGGAATGATCGAGGCGATTTCCGACGGAGGGTAGGCGGGGGCGGCAGGTTCGGCCACACGGAAGAAGCGCGGTTTGTACGCTGGCAGATCGTCCATATAGTCTTTGATGGCATCGAGCACCTGGGTTTCCTCGTCGAAGACCGCGCGGAAAAAACCCGTGACGTCGTAATGGATACTTACGCTGCCGGGCGGAACGGATTTGAAGTGTCTGGTGGCGTCGATGAGCTCTTCGGCGCCCGCCTCATCGAAAAATCCCTTGGGGGACATGCCGCTGACGATGCCTCCTCCGCCCACGGCCATATTGGCCTTTTTGTGTGCCAGCAGGATGGTCGGGCTGATCGACTGGTAGCCGCCGCCCGCCGGATTGGTGCCGTAGATGCCCGCGATCACCGGAATGCCCATCTGCTCGAGTTCGGCGTGGCGAAAAAAACAGGTGCCCTGTCCGCGCCGGTTGGCATACATTTTTTCCTGCTCAGGAAGTTTCACGCCGGAGCAGTTCACCAGCCACACCAGCGGAATGTTCAGGATTTTGGCGATATCGGTGACGCGCAGGTTGTTGTCGGCCTGGCCGGCAATCCAGGCGCCCGCCATCCACTTGTTGTTGAAGCCGATCAGCACGCACCATTTGCCGCGGATGCGGGCCAGTCCGTCCACCACGCCCGTGCTTCCCGATTCTTCGTTTTCCGGGTCGAAAATGCTGTGCAGCGGACAGAAAGTGCCGGGGTCGACCAGATATTCGATACGTTCCCAGACGCTCATTTCGCCCCGGCCATGAAGTGTCTCCAGAGAAATGCCGACATTTTTAATACGCTCCACTTCGTCATCGATGGCTTTCATAATCACTTCAAGTTGGGCGCGGTTCTCCTGCATGCTTTCGATTTGCCGGGGAGAAAGAGGCTTTCCCAACCGGTCCATCCGGGCAAAGTATTGTTTCATGGATTGCTCCCTGGAATTGATTCCCTTCCTCCCGGCTGATTCGTGCGGGAAGGCAAGGGAATGGTTCAGTGTTAGAAAGAGCGCTTTGACTACACGCGGTTCGGTGCAAAGCCCATAGTTGCGTTGGCGACAATCATCGTGTGCATGTTGGAGGTGCCTTCCAGGGTTTCAAACTGCTTGGAGTCCCTGAGGAAGCGGCCGCAGGGGTATTCGTCGGAATAACCGAACGAGCCGTAGAGTTTCATCGCTTCGTTGGCATCGTGGACGACCACTTTTGCCGCGTAGAGTTTGGACATGGAAGTTTCCAGCACATTGGGAAGCCCTTTATCCTTAAGCCACGCGGCGCGATAAACCAGATAGGCAAGAGTGTCGTGGCCGATCTTCATGTCCGCCACCTGCTGCTGAATGAGCTGGTAGCGGCCGATCTGCTTGCCGAACTGAGATCGTTCGGTAGCATAGCGTGAGCAGGCATCGAGTATCGCCCCGGAAAGTCCCAGCGCGCCCGCCGAACATCCCAGTCTGGTGGAGTTTAGCTGTGTCATGCAGATCTGGAAACCGCGGTTGAGTTTGCCCAGGAGAAGGTTTTTGGGAACTTTGACGTCTTCAAAAGTGATTTCCGCCGTGTCGGAGGCCCACAGGCCGACTTTTTCGTTGATTTTACGCCGCGTGATGCCGGGGAGGGAATAATCCATGATAAAACAGCTCACGCCGTTGGCACCGGCGTCCTTGTCGGTTTTGACATACAAGAGGCCGTGATGGCAGATCGAGCCGTTGGTGATCCACATCTTGTTGCCGTTTACCAGGTAGTGATCGCCCTTGTCCACGGCCAGACATTTCATCGAGGCGACGTCGGAGCCGATGTCCGGTTCCGTCATGGCGAAACTGCCGATATATTCTCCCGAAACGAATTTGGGGATGTAATGTTCCTTTTGTTCGTCCGTGCCGAATTTCTGAATGGTGAGCGCCGGTCCCCAGCACTGCATATTGAAGGCCATCCGCCAGGAGGTATGCACTTTGGCCACCTGTTCGATAGCGAGCGCTCCTTCCAGAAATCCCATGCCGTTGCCGCCGTATTTTTCATCGATGCAGAAGCCGAAAAATCCCAGCTCGGCCATTTTGTCATAAATTTCCTTACGCCAGAAATGGTTCTTCTCGTCCTCTTCCACATACGGCGCGATTTCCTTTTCGGCGAAATTCTTCGCCGTCTCCTGAATCATCCTCTGCTCTTCTGTCAAGGCAAAATCCATATTATTCTCCTCCCGGAATTTTTTTCTGTTATCCCGACTGTGCGGGAACGCATTTGGAGGGGAAAGGTTTTTCAAGCCGGCGGCTGCCGGATAAAAACCGCGCCCCGCATTGTTATTTTCTCTCAATCACCATGCAAATTCCCTGCCCGCCTCCGCCACAGATTGTTTCCAGCGCAAAGCGCGCGTCAGAGCGTTGCATCTCTCCAAGCAATGTGACCAGTCGCATGGTTCCCGTGGCGCCGATGGGATGCCCCAGCGAGATGCCGGAGCCGTTGACGTTGACCTTGGCTTCCATCTGTTCATCGGAGAGCCCCGCCAGGCGCGAATCAGCCAGGCACTGTACGGCAAAAGCCTCCTGCACTTCAATCAGGTCCATATTGTCGATGGTTTTACCGACTTTTCTGAGCGCCTTTTCCACCGCAGCCGGCACCGCCGGATAAGTAAGGGTAGGATCGGTAGCTGCCACAGCGCAGGAGCGGTAGTAGGCCAGAGGCTTGATGCCCAGCTCTTTGGCCTTCTTTTCCGAGGCAAGGATGACGACGGCCGCGCCGTCATTTTCAGATGAAGAGTTTCCGGCGGTGCAGACCCCCCCTTCATAGACCGGTTTGAGCCTGGCCAGACGTTCCAGCGTTGTGTCTTTACGGGGGCCTTCATCTGTACTGAAATAAATTTCCTGACCGCTTTTGTCCTTGCCGGTGAGCACAGGCACGATTTCGTCCCGGAACTTGCCCGCCTCCTGCGCCGCCACCGCGCGCTGGTGGGATCTGAGCGCCCAGCGATCCGCCTCCTCGCGGGTGATTTTTTCATTTCTTGCCGCCGCCTCCGCCCAGGTCATCATCGAGCTTAACTCTCCGTAGCGCCAGATGGGCTGGCTCATCACGCGCCCGCGCTGGATGCGGTCGTACAGGGGGATGCCCCACATGGCGAGCGCACCGTGGCCGCGCGGCATGAAGCCGTACTTCTCATGGCTTTTCCCGCCCAGGCCCCATTTAATGTCGCCCGGTATGTACAGCTCGCCCTGGCTCATCGATTCCATGCCCCCGGCGACGACAATGTCGGCGTTGCCGGTCTGTATCTGCAGCGCCGCGTAATAGACGCTCTCCAGGCCGGAACAGCAGCGCCGGTCGATCATGCCGCCCGGTATCGTGTCCGGCCAGTCCGCATCCAGCACGGCCATGCGAGCGCCGTTGGCGCACTCGCCGTTTTGATAGGCTGACGCCATGATGACGTCATCCACCTGTCCCGGCTCGATGCCGGCTTTTTTTACCGCTGCCTTGAGCACCGTGCCGGCCAGGCGGTAAACGGCCACGTCTTTGAGAGACCCTCCGTACGCCCCGATGGGCGTGCGCGCACAACTGATAAAAACGACATTTTCCATAACTAAACCCCTTTGTGTTTTTTGGCTCTGTTTACTTTCAAGCCACAAAGTCTTGCTTTATATAATACTGTCGGCATCTGCTTCCCGCGTAGCCAATGGTATGTGGTGTCTCAGGATCATGTTTCGCGGGGAGGTTTTAACCCGTTTTTATTTTCTTGCCGCGACATATGAATGATAAACGGGATCATACATTTTGGATCTGATGAATCCGGGCAAGTTGTCCGGCTCAGGCATAGTTGTCAGCTTTCTGGCATAGGCGATTTTTGCCACGGTTATAGCAATATGAAGCGATACCTCGCGAATGCGTGACAATGAGGGGAAGATGCGGCCCTGGGCAAAATCTTCTTTCGTGACTTTTTCCTCTATACTCCTTGCGGCCGCGGCAAACATTTCATCTGTCACCCTTGTGGATTCCGATGCCGTCACTCCCAGCCCCACGCCGGGGAACACATATACATTATTTGCCTGTCCCGGGACAAAGGTTCTATCGTCCAGAGTTACGGGAGGGAAGGGGCTGCCGCTGGCAAAGACGGCCCGTCCCTGTGTGAAATGGTAAGCTTCCTCGGCAGTGCATTCTGATTGCGAGGTCGGGTTGGAAAGGGCGAATATAACCGGACGTTCATTCAGGCGCGCCATGGCCTCAAGTATTTCCGGGGTGAAAGTTTTGGGCTGTCCTGATGCGCCGATAAGGATTGTAGGTTCAACAGCATTGATTGCGGAAAGGAGATCCCGGTGAAAGGGGAAGCTATGGGCAAAGGCTCGCTTATGTACTGCCAGGTCTGTCCGGCTGTCCACCACCAGTCCTTTAGAGTCCACAAACCAGCAGCGTCCGCGGGCTTCCTTTTCAGAAAGGCCCTGTCCCGTCATGGCGCTTGCCACCAGATGGCCGATGCCCAGCGCCGCCTCTCCCGCCCCCAGAAACACCAGCCGCTGCTGTGCAATTTTACCGCCGATCTTGCCAAGCGCCGAATAGATCCCCGCCAGTGCAATGCCGGCCGTGCCCTGAATGTCGTCATTGAACATGCAATATCGATCCCGGTAGCGGGCCAGTAATCGGAAGGCATTCTGATTTCCGAAATCCTCGTGTTGAATCATGACATTGGGAAAGATTTCATTTGCCGCGCTCATGAATTCGTCGATGATCTCATCATAGACCTCGCCGCGAATGCGTGGTTCGGGCAGACCGAGATACTGCGCATCGCTCCATAGTCCTTTATTATCGGTTCCGACATCGATCATTACCGGAAGGCAGGCGGTGGGTTCGATTCCCGCGCAGGCGGTATATAAAGAGAGCTTGCCCACGGGAATGCCCATACCGTTTGCGCCCAGATCGCCCAGTCCCAGGATGCGTTCACCATCGGTAACCACGATGATGCGTACGTTTTTATGGGGCCAATTTTTCAGGATTTGGCTGATTCGGCCCCGGTCTTTTTTTGTAATGAACATGCCGCGGGGGCGACGGAATATTCTGCTGTATTCCTGGCAGGCAAGACCTACGGTGGGGGGGTAAACAATCGGGCTGAGTTGTTCGAGGGTTTCCACAAGGGGCGTGTAGAATA
>CAYWRV010000105.1:0-7130 GCA_964460865.1 uncultured Smithella sp.
CAAAGCCAGCAAACCAGCCTCTTGGTATTTAATTTTGAGATATTTATCAGATAAGACCGAAAAATTACAGGTTTTCCTTCCGTGCCTTCTGGCGCGATTATTCAATTGACATCAAAAAAGTTCCTTCCTATACTCCGCGGCGAAATCAGGCCGGCACCGCATCGCGTATAAAGCGACCTCCTGCGTCGGCCGGTGGCGACACGAAAGGGGACATTAATGGCTAAAAAAGCAGCATGGGGAATTATTCTGGTATTTTTTTTGTGCTCCTACTCGCAGGCATCCTTTCTGGATGTATTGAAAGAAACACTCGGCACGGTCACGACAAAAACAGCCTCCGAAGGCAGAATTGATCTTGGTCTTAAGGAAGCGCTAAATGTTGGGATAAAAAACTCAATTGCCGTCCTGGGCAAAGAAAACGGTTATTTTGCCAATCAGGCGGTAAAAATCCTGTTGCCCGCCGAAGTGCAAAAAGCCGAAAAGGTCCTTCGGACTGCGGGTTTCGGCCCTGAACTCGATGAATTCACACTCAGCATGAACCGTGCGGCGGAAAAAGCCGCGCCGCTGGCCGCGGGTATCTTCGCCGATGCCATCACGGACATATCCTTTGATGACGCACAGAGGATTCTGAACGGCTCAAACACAGCCGCAACTGATTACCTCAAAAACAAGACCTACGATAAGCTCTTGACGCTTTTCGAGCCTGCCGTGCAAAAAACAATGGGCGAATACCAGGTCGTCAGGCAGTACAATGAAATCGCCGGAAAACTGAAAAGCATCCCGCTTGTCGGCAGTATCATCAATCCGGATATGGGAAATTATGTATCTGCCAAAGCGCTCGACGGCCTCTTTTACATGCTGGCCAAAGAAGAAGAGCAAATTCGTACAAATCCCGAAGCCAGAATCACAAAGTTACTAAAAGAAGTTTTCAAATAACCGTCAGGAGTTTTTAATATGCCCAACATTCTACTCGTTGGAAACGGCGCTCGCGAGCACGCGATAGCCGAGGCGATTTCCCGTTCCGACCAAAACCCCCGTTTGTTTTCTTACATGAAATCAAATAACCCCGGAATTGCTTCTCTGTCGCAAAAAACCCTTCTGGGCGGCTATGCCGATCTGGCGGCAATCACCGATTTTGCAACGAAAAACAAAGTGGAATTTGCCGTCATCGGCCCGGAAGATCCGCTGGCCAACGGCGTTGCCGATGCCTTGAAAGCCTGCGGCATCAACACTGTGGGCCCTTCCAAAACTCTGGCACGTCTGGAAACCTCCAAATCATTCACCCGCAATCTGGTAAATAAATACGATATTCCAGGAAACCCTCTATACAAAATCTTCACCACCGACGAAGGCATGGAAGAATTTCTGGCAGGCCTTGACGGCATCGTGATCAAACCCGACGGACTCACCGGCGGTAAGGGAGTCCTCGTCCAGGGAGATCACTTTTCCACTAAAGACGAAGCGCTCGGCCTGTGCCGCCGGATTCTCAAGGACACGGCATCGGTGCTTATCGAGGAAAAATTCGACGGAGAAGAATTCTCTCTGCAATGCCTGTGCGACGGAAAAACCGTCGTTCCAACCCCGCTGGTACAGGACCACAAAAGGCGTTTCGATTCCGACCGCGGCCCCAATACCGGCGGCATGGGTTCTTATTCACTGCCTGACCATACCATGCCCTTTTTAAGGCCCTCGGATATTGAGGAAGGCCTGGAAATCACCCGACGTGTGGCTGCGGCGCTCCTGCAGGAAACGGGCGAACCATACAAAGGGGTCATGTACGGCGGTTTTATCGCCACTAAAGACGGAGCCCGCCTGCTGGAATACAACGCGCGCTTCGGTGATCCGGAAGCGATGAACATTCTGCCCCTTTTGAAAACAGATTTTGTGGAGATCTGCCGGCACATCATCGCCGGAAAATTGGATAAACTGAAGATTGAATTCGAGCCCTTGGCCACTGTCTGCAAATATGTCGTCCCTGCAGGCTATGGCCTGCCCGCAGATGAGGGGGGCACTGCCGCACCGGCTAAAATTGAAATCGGCGATGTCGGACAGGCAAGACTCTACTATTCGTCGGTGGATAAAAAAGACGATGGCCTGTATCTGAGCTCGTCGCGCGCGGTCGGCATCGTCGGCATCGCCAAAACGCTTGCCGAAGCAAGGCAAATTGCCGACCGGGGAGTCCGGGCGGTCAAAGGCCCGGTGGCCTACCGTGAGGACATCGGTACCGATACTCTTATCCTAAAACGTGTGGAGCACATGAGGGCTCTGCGCGGTGGCTGAGCAAAACTTCATCATGGTGTGACTGCCCTGCTTTGGTGAACCCCTGGCAGCAACCTGCCCTGCAGGCCTCACCGCCGGATAAAACAAATTACCCCCGTGACTGAAAAAGTGCTATAGTGCCCGTAGTGTCAAACTTGGGGCAGATACGATGAAAAAGAATCCTTCCTTCGAGCGATCCTGTCTGGAGAGCCAGCTGCGAATTATGCGCCAGCGGGCAGAAGCTCCGCAGGAACTTTCAGACTTTGCTCTTGCCGAAGTCATCAAACTCACCGACAGCAAATCAGGCCTCGTCTGTCTCTACAATGGAGCTCGCGGGGAATTTTCTCTTCAAAATTTAGTAACTGAGCAAAACGCGGTATTCTCCGGCAATGAACGTGAGTTCTGGTCTCGCCCTGACACAAAGAGGCTATGGAAAAAAGCTCTCCAGCAGGCCTGTCCTGTTGTTTTAGAGGAGCGTGAAATCCCCGCAGCGTTAAAGAAAGGAACTTCCGGCGGCTTCCGCCTGAAGCGTTTCTTATCCATCCCTCTTTTTTCCGGAGGCGACATTGTCGCTGTGGCAGGTTTTGCCGGCAAAGCCAGGCCCTACACCAAAAAAGACATGCAGCACGCGTCTGTGTTGATGAATCTGGCCTGGCAGACAGCCCAAAAAATATGGCTGGAAAAAAACCAGGTCTCGACCGGTCTTTTGCTTGATGACCTCAAAGAAACCTTCCCCATCGGATTTTTCTGGAAGAGTCCCGATCTGAAATATCAGGGCTGTAATGAATATTTCGCAGCGCTTGCCGGCGTCCAATCACCTGAAGAAATTCAGGGTAAAACCGACGCTGATCTGGCGTGGAAAGACCAGGCGGAAATATTACGTGCCCACGATGAGGAGGTTTTAAAAACCGGAAAGGTGATATTAAAATACGCACAAAAGATCGAAAAGGGTGACGGGCGAGTGCTTTGGCTGAACATTGCCAACGTCCCCTTCAAAGACTCAATGGGGAACACATTCGCCATAGTAGGAACGGCTGGCGATATCACAGGCATCAAACAGGATGAAATCAAAAATCTGCGTCTGGCGGCGCTTGTCGAATCTACCGATGATGCCATCGTCGCCATGGATCCGGACGGCATCATCACAGACTTAAACCACGCAGCGGAAAAATTGTACGGCTACACACGCGAGGAAGCGATCGGGATGCCTGTAGCCAATCTGGCTGCCGCCGGCCTCGAAGAGGAGGTCTCAGGTATTATCTCCGCGCTCAAATCCAATCGCCGCCCGACCAGCTATGAGACCAAAAGAAAAAGGAAAAATGGTCAGATATTAGACGTATCAATTACTGCAGCGCCCATCATCCACCCGGACGGAAGTTTTGCCGGCATCTCCGGCATCTCCCGCAACATTACGGAAAAAAACAGACAACTGAAGGAGCTTGAACTGTACCGGGAATTTCTGGAAAATATCGAGGACGGGTGCTTTGAACTCAACCTTAAAGGAGAAGTTACTTATGCTAATCCGGCTGCGGCGCTCATGTTCGGTATCGAACGCGAGCAGGCGATGGGAGTAAGCTATACCCGATACACTTCCCAGAATGAAGCAGAAAAACTCTTTGCCATCTTCAACCAGATCTATAAAACGGGCCAGCGCAGTTTCATTGAGGAAATGGAGGTAATCAGGCGTGACGGAGCCGTCATGTTTTTTGATCTCATGGCATCGCCCATTTTTGACCCATCAGGTCGTGTTTCCGGTTTTCGTGGCACTGTGCGCAATGTCACGCACAGAAAAAAGGAAAGAGAAGAGCTGGAGCGCTACCGTGACTTTGTGATCAGCGTTGAAGACGCCTGCTTTGAGTTCGATTTTCATGGAAAGGCTCTTTTTTGCAACGAACCAGCCCACCGGATGCTTGGCTACACTCGCGAAGAGTATATGAAGCTGAGCCACCGGGAAAGACATCCGGATCAAGAGGAGGCAGACCGCTCTTTTGCGATCATCAAAAAACTATATGAAACGGGACAGCCGACGGGTCTTTACGAGATCAACCTTGCGCGTAAAGACGGCTCTGTCATCACCATAGAAATGAATGCCAACCTGATGCACGACAGACAGGGCCATCCCACCGGCTGGCGCGGTACAGGCAGAGATGTCACAGCAAGAAAGCAACGGCAGGCTGAACTGGAGCGCTATCGTGATTTCATGGAAAATATTTATGACGGATGCTTCGAGATCGACCTTGACGGAAAGATCACCTACACCAACGAAGCAGGCGCGCGCAGACTCGGTCTCACCAGGGAAGAATTCACCGGCATGCACAATCTCCAGTACACCAGCGAGCAGGAGGCGAAAAGAATCGCGAAAATATTCCGGCAAATCTACGACAGCGGCCGGCCGGCATTTATCGACCACTATGAGCTTCTCCACAGGGATGGACATACTGTATTTTTTGAAATGTCCGCCGCCCTGATCCGTGATGAAAAAGGAAATCCCACAGGCTTCCGCGGCACCACCCGCGACGTCACGGAAAAGACAAAAAACCGGGAAATGCTGCAGGCCAGCGAAGCCAAATACAGATTTCTCACCGAAAAAATAAGCGATATAGTCTGGACTATGGATATGGATATGGTCATCACTTATCTGTCTCCCTCGGTCAGCCCGACGCTTGGTTATGAACCGTCTGAACTGATCGGACAGACCCCGGCCGCCATCATGACACCGGAAGCGCTAAAGCGCACCCCTTCTATCCTGAAGGATAATCTAAGAAAAACCAGACGAGGGCTGAACGATGCCGTACGCTTCATGGAGTTTGAAGAGCTCTTCCTGCATAAAAATGGTCAGACACTCTGGTTTGGCAATGTCGTAAGCCTGATTCGTGACGACAAAGGCGAAATCACAGGTATTCACGGCGTGTCGCGAAACATCACAGAGCAAAAGCAGGCGGCCGAAGAAAAAGAAAGGCTGATTACCGAATTGCAGGCCGCTTTGTCTGAAATAAAAACACTAAGCGGACTGTTGCCGATCTGCTCCCACTGCAAAAAAATCAGGGATGACCGGGGCTACTGGAACCAGTTGGAGAGTTACCTGATGGATCACTCCGATGCGCTGTTATCCCACGGTATCTGCCCGGAGTGTGCAGAAAAATTTTATGCGGATATTCGTAAGCCAAAAAAATAGCACCCGGTGTGTCTCCGGACATCACCCCGGGCAAAGTGTTACCGCTACTGCTCTTATGGGATTGCCTGTATGTCTGGCGTCAGTGCCAATGCATTGAAGATAAATAAGATGTTCTGCCGGAGACATAATAAACGTTTCATCGTCTTTACCCACAAAAGCGATTAAGATCAGTCCAAATATCAGGAGGTGTTTTATGTCTGATGTCAAAGTAACTGTAAAATCCGTCAAGGGACACTGCTCCGCAGGATACAAACAGGGTGACTATTTCATCGTCAAAGACGGCCTGATGATTGAAGCGGGAAAACCGGCCGGCATTTGTATGTATGCCCTGCCGGCCCTGATCCATTACCTGAGTGCCTACTGCCGGGAAACTTCGCCCGATGACTGGATTAATCAGGTACAAGAGCTCCAATGTCCCGACAGTTCCAATACGGTCATCTTCGGGCTGGAGCGAATGTAGGCCCTCCTGGAAAAACCAGCCACCCGATAATAAATGCAGGAAAAAGAGCGTTATCTGCCTCTGGATGTTTTCCGGGGAATTGCCATCGCTTTGATGATTCTGGTGAACACGCCGGGAAGCTGGCAGTATGTCTATGAGCCGCTCAGGCATTCTCCATGGCATGGCTGCACATTGGCTGATGTGGTGTTTCCCCTTTTTCTTTTTGCCGTCGGCCTGTCCCTCGCCTTTTCTTTTTCCTCACGGCACAACGATATGAATGCGGCGGCGGATTGGCGCATCCTCCGCAGAGTAGCGCTGATTTTCCTTATCGGCCTTTTCATCAACTTTTATCCGCCGTGGCTGGTGAATTGTGAAAACTTCAGAATAATGGGCGTGCTGCAGAGAATCGCCCTGGCCTACAGCATAGCGGCTCTGGCCATCCGCCTATCCCCCGAGAGGTATCTCCCCGCCATTGCAGCTCTTGCGCTTTGCGGCCACTGGCTCTTTCTTTTTCTTTGCGGCTCTACGGATCCCTACAGTCAATCGGGAAATGCCGCACTTGGCCTCGATCGCCTGGTTTTCGGCGAAGCTCACCTCTACCAGGGCTTCGGTTTTCCTTTTGAGCCGGAAGGGCTTGCCGGAACTATGCCTGCGGCTGTGACGATTCTCATCGGCTATATGGCGGGAACCTGGCTGCAAGACACAAATAAACAGCTCGCCCTCCTGAAGCTGACCGCTTACGGAACACCGCTTTTGTTTTCCGGTTACCTGTGGGGGTTCATCCTTCCGATAAATAAACCCTTGTGGACCGGATCTTACGTTCTTTATACCGGAGGCATCTCCTGCCTTCTTCTGGCCCTGATCGTTTTTATCTTTGATGTGAAGGGACTCAATAAATGGGGGCGGGTTTTCAGTGTTTTCGGCATGAACCCTCTGGCTCTTTTCGTTTTGTCCTCAATCTGGATCAAAACAATGCAACGGGTAATTTTTATTTCCGGCCCGGAAGGCACGAAAATAGCGGCGGGGGCATGGCTGTACCAAAATATTTTTGTGCCGGCATGGGGACCGGCCGGCGGATCTTTAGCCTATGCCGTTGCGCATGTGATTTTATTTTGGTTTGTCGGCCTCATTTTTTATCGCTTTAAAATCCTGGTGAAAGTGTGAGTAGGTTGGCAAAACTATCTGAGGAGCTATCCGTGTCAAAACAAAAAGGAGTCATCATGAAAAGAGCTGCCGCGTTTTTTCTCCTTTTCATTATCG
>CAYWRV010000106.1:0-7092 GCA_964460865.1 uncultured Smithella sp.
TCAAAAACGTCGGGATGTCGATGTCCGCATGCTCGTTTTCATCATTGACACCCACTGTCACCACTCTTCCCTGATCACGTGATTTCTGGCGGCGGATATAAGTCGGCGTCTGTAGATCTTCTTTTCTGAAACCTCCCAGTTGAGCCACATTTGCCTGTGCCTGCCTGTGCCTGGTCTGATCTTCAAAACCGGTTGCAATCACGGTGATCCTGATTTCATCCCCCATGTTCTCGTCAATGACGGTGCCGAAAATGATGTTGGCATCGTCATGGGCTTCCGCCTGGATCAGAGAAGAGGCCTCGTTGACCTCATACAGGCTCATGTCCGGGCCGCCGGTGATGCTGAGCAGAACACCCTGCGCGCCCTGAATGGTGTTGTCCTCCAGAAGCGGCGACGAGATCGCCCGCTGCGCCGCTTCGATCGCGCGGTTTTCCCCGCTGGCCGTGCCCGTGCCCATCAGCGCCATGCCCATATTGCTCATGATGTTTTTCACATCGGCGAAATCAAGGTTGATGAGCCCCGGCACGATGATCAGATCAGAGATGCCCTTGACCGCCTGATAAAGAATATCGTCCGCTTTTTTAAAAGCCTCCAGGAGCGAAAGCCCGCGTCCCCCCAGCGAAAGCAGACGCTGATTGGGAACGACAATCAGCGTATCCACCACATCGCGCAGTTGGGCGACTCCTTCTTCCGCCTGCACGTTGCGCTTTTTACCTTCAAATTGAAAAGGCTTGGTCACAATCGCGACGGTCAGCGCGCCGCATTCTCTGGCCGCCTGCGCGATCACCGGGGCCGCACCCGTACCAGTGCCGCCGCCCAGTCCCGCGGTGATGAAAATCATGTCCGCCCCTTCCAGATTCCGGCGGATTTCATCGTGCGACTCGAGTGCCGCCTGCCGACCGATATCCGGATTGGAGCCGGCCCCCAGTCCCTTGGTCACTTCCGCACCGATCTGAATTCTCACCGGAGCTCTCGATGCGTCCAGAGCCTGCGCGTCAGTGTTGGCAATAATGAAGTCAACGCCTTTGAGCGCATAGGAGATCATCGTGTTGACCGCGTTGCCTCCGCCTCCACCCGCTCCGATCACTTTAATCTTTGCCGAATTTTCCGTACATACTTCAGTCAGTTCAAACATGTGCACCCCCTTCTTTTAAAAAAATTCCAAAAACCATTTTTTGATCGTTTTAAAAAACTCACCAAACACGTTACCGGTCTTGCGGTAAATGGAATCGCCCGGCCCGTTTCGGCTTCCATAAATCACCAGGCCGACACCGACCGCGAAAATCGGCGAATTCGTCACATCGCTCAAGCCGCCCACACCCAGCGGAGCACCGTGGCGTACGGGCAGATCGAAGATATGTTCCGCCATCTCATTGATTCCCGGCAAGAGGGAAGCGCCGCCGGTCAGCACCAATCCCGCCGCCAGCAGGTCCTCGTAGCCGGAACGCACGATTTCCTTGAGCACCATGTTGAGTATCTCATCCATGCGCGCCTCCACAATCCGGCCCAGAATCTGGCGCGAAACCATGCGCGCCTCACGCCCGCCGACGCTGGGCACTTCGATGGTCTCCTCCTTCGGGATCATCGAGGTCAGCGCGCAGCCGTACCGGAGCTTTATTCTTTCCGCCTCGGCAAACGGTGTGCGCAATCCGGTGGCGATATCCGAGGTGAGGAAAGCGCCGCCGACCGGAAGCATGGCCGTGTGCTTGATGCTGCCTTCCGCAAAAATGGTGATACCTGTGGATGCCCCGCCGATATCGATCACGGCAACACCCAGGTCTTTCTCATCGGCACTGATCACCGCCTCACTTCCCGCCAGCTGCTCCAGCACCAGATCGTCGATATCCAGACCGACACGGTTGACCGATTTCACCACGTTTTGAATCGACGCGCTCGTACCGGTCACGATGTGGACTTTCGCCTCCAGACGCACTCCCGACATCCCCACCGGGTCGCGGATGCCGTCCTGGCCGTCCACGACATAATTTTGCGGCAGAGTATGCAGAATTTCCCTGTCCACCGGAATGGCGATCGCCCGGGAGGCCTCGATAGCCCGCTGCACATCATCCTCGCCCACCTCCCGGCCTTTAACAGCCACAATGCCCAGTGAGTTCTGACCCTTTACATGAGCACCGGAAATCCCGACATAGGCGGAATTGATACGGCAGCCGGACATATGCTCGGCATCGTCCACGGCTTTTTTTATCTCTTCTACCGTAGTATCGATGTTGACCACGCCGCCCTTTCTCTGATCCCTGGCCGGCGCCATCCCCATGCCGATAATGTCGATGCCTGTTTCCGTGGCCTCGCCCACAACCACCGTGGTTTTAGTTGTGCCGATGTCTATTCCGACCAGAATCCTGCTTTTTCTCCTCATAAGCTCACCCTTCTCAAACGGCCGCCTGTCATATTCTGTATTGCGGCCCTTTTTTCCGCTCCTGTGTTTTGCCGGGTATTTCCATACGCTGCACCGTCACCTTGGAAATATCCGCCAGATCGACAAAAAGGCGTCCGTGGCCCATCCCGCGTTTTTCCAGATCGGCAAGCACAATTTTCAGTTGATTGAGCTTGCCGGAAAAATCTTCCCGTCCCAGCTTCAGATACAGCCCGCGATCCGTAAGCAGGGACAACCCGAAAACACCGTCCAGATGCGCCTCGGAAACAGTCCCTAAAAACCCGTACTCGCCGGAGGTAAAAAGTTGTTCCAGGATTTTGAGCGTGTCGGCATACAGCAGTGGTTTTTCCGCAACGTTTATTTTCATTCCCGTAATAACCGGCAGATCCACATCGTCTCCCTGGGACAATTTTTTAAAGACATGCCCGTCACAGTCGATCAGATAAAAAACTCCGTCCTCTTTTACGAGCGCCACCGGCCGGCGCTCCCTGATATCCAGCACCAGGCGATCCGGCAGTTCACGACCGATATATATATTTTTCACCCAGGGATTGGCCGCCACGCGCGCGGCAATGACTTCCCTGTTTATCCCCATGATGTTGGTGTGCGGCCTGACTTTGGCAAGACTCAGAACTTCCTTTTCCGTCAGCTCACGGACACCGCGGACGGCTATTTCTTTAATTGCAAAATAAGGGCTGCTCAAAACAAAACTGCATACAAATATAAACACACTGCCCAGCAAAGCCGCGGCGGCAAGCAGGGCAAAGGCCCCCGCAGAATCGCCCAGCGCGCCGGCCAGCCGCCTGAACAGACGATTTTTTCTTGCCTCAAGACTGACTTTCTTTCTTAGTCTCACCGCCCATCTCCGATAATCACTATTTCCGTCTCCAGCGTGACACCCTTTTGCCTTGCCACCGTGTCCCGGATAAGCTCGATCAGCTCCAGCATTTCCGAGGCGGTGCCCTGCCCCTTGTTCACGATGAAGTTGGCGTGCTTTTTGGACACCTGGACATCGCCCAGCCGCCTTCCTTTCATGCCCAGCTCTTCGATTAGCCTTCCCGCGAAAAGACCGGGCGGATTTTTAAAAACCGAGCCGGCGGAAGGATAATCCAAAGGATGCTTTTCGCGCCGCTGTTTTTGTATCTCCGCCATGCGTTTTTTTATTTCTACCCTGTCTCCCTTGCGTACCACAAAGCGCGCGCCGGTAATGATCGCCGCCGCCGGAATATCCGAGCCGCGATAGAAAAAATTTATCCCGCCGCGCGGCAACGTTTCGGTCCGGCCTGCAGCATTGATGATCCTCACGTCGGAGAGGACATCTTTCATTTCTTTTCCGTAGGCACCCGCGTTCATCCGGACGGCCCCGCCGACACTGCCGGGAATGCCGCAGACAAACTCCAAGCCCGCAAGCCCCTCGTCCGCCGCCAGCGAGACCACCCTTCCCAGCGGTGCACCCGCCTGCGCATCGATTACAAATTCATCATCAGAGCCGGGAACAATATGAATCTGGTCCAGCAGTTTCAGCCACAGCACGACCCCGCGGTATCCCCCGTCCGTGACCAGAATATTGGTCAGATTTCCCACCGGTACAAAGGCGATACCTTTTTCTTTAAGGGCACAAACAACCAGGCCGAGCTGCTGTTCATTTTCAGGCAAAGCCAGCGCATCGACCACTCCGCCGAGCTTCAGCGATGCGTGACGCGCCATCGGCTCGTCAAACCATATCCGGTCGGCATCTATAGCGCCGAGCGCTTCGGCTATGGTGCGTTTGTCCGCCATTACTTTTTCGACTCCTTTTTCAATCTCTCCAGAAAAGCCTCGCCCGTCTTATACACACCGCCCGCGCCCAGCGTGATTACCGTATCGCCGGGGCCGGCCGTTTCCATCAGGTACTCCACCGTCTTGGGCATACGCGCTATATACTCAACGCACGGATGTCCGTTTTCCTTGATGGCGGCCCACAGCGCCGCAGAATTGATCCCGGGGATCGGCTCCTCCGAGGCGGGGTAAATATCGTTGATAATCAATACATCCGCATCCTGAAAAGACCCGATGAACTCGTCGAACAGCGCTTTGGTTCTGGTGTAACGGTGCGGCTGAAAAACGACGATCAGGCGCCCTTTCCATCTCTGGCGCGCCGCCGACAGGGTTGCCTTGATTTCGGTCGGGTGATGGCCATAGTCATCGACCACCGTAATGCCGCCTGCCGTCCCTTTCAATTCCAGGCGGCGCTGCACGCCGGTAAAGGCGGCCAGCCCCGCACGAATCGTATCCGTATCCATGCCCAGCTCACGGCCGATGGCGATTGTCGCCAGCGAATTATAAACATTGAAAAGCCCCGGCACGACAAGCTCCACCTCCCCCAGATCTTCGCCCCGGTGCGATAGGCGATAGACGGTTTTCGTATCCAGCAGACGGATATCGGAAGCGGTATAATCAGCCGGCTCCACAATACCGTAGGTGATGACGCGCCTTTTAATCGCACCGGCAATGCTGCGCACGTTCTCGTCGTCGATGCAAATCACGTTGCAGCCGTAAAAAGGAACGATATTGGCAAAAGCGAGAAAGGCTGCCTTTATTTCTTCAATGCCCGGATAATAATCCAGATGCTCCCGGTCGATATTCGTGATGGCCGCGATCACCGGCGATAATTTCAGAAAAGACCCGTCACTTTCATCCGCTTCCGCCACGATGATGTCACCATCACCCAGGCGCGCGTTGGAGCCGATGGAAGCGAGCTTGCCGCCGATCACCATTGTCGGGTCAAGCCCTCCTTCAGCCAGAACGGACGACAGCATTGAGGTGGTGGTGGTCTTCCCGTGACTTCCCGACACGGCGATGGAGAATTTCATCTTCAGAAGCTCCGCCAGCATTTCCGCACGCGGAATGACCGGAACATTCTTGCGGTGGGCCTCCAGTACCTCCGGATTATCGGCCTTGACCGCGGTGGAAGTGACCACCACATCCGCATTGCCGATATTATCCGGCGCGTGGCCGTGCGCCACCTGCGCCCCGAGGTTACGCAGGCGCCTTGTCGTTTCGGAAGAAGCAGCGTCCGAGCCGCTGATCTTGTAGCCCAGATTCAAAAGGACCTCGGCGATACCGCTCATCCCGATGCCGCCGATTCCGACAAAGTGGATGCGCTTGACCTTGCGCTTCATGAATCCCGCTTCAGTGTGTTTTCCCACGCCGGCCGCGACCTCCTTTTTTCGATCAGTAGTCATTTGTTTTCGCCAATTGCCGGCAGGCATCGACAATTTCCGCCGCCGCGCCCGGCCGGCCGAGCCTTGCACTCGAGGCACCCATTTCCCGTAATTTTGCATCATCGGAAAAGAGCCCTTCTAGAACAGCGAAAAGTTTTTCTGCGTCAAGCTCACTTTCCGGAATCATCACCGCCGCCCCCGCATCGGCCATCACCCTGGCGTTTTTCGTCTGGTGGTCGTTGGCCGCAAAGGGATAGGGTATCAGTACAGACGGCTTTCCGGCCGCGGTAATCTCCGCAAGCGACGTTGCGCCCGCCCGGCAAATGACCAGATCGGCCCTTGCATAAGCTGCCGGCATATCCGTAATGAAGGCATGAACCTCCGCGTCGATGCCGAAACGCCGGTAGGCATCCCCGACCAGGGGCAAATCCCGCTCGCCGGTCTGATGAGTTATTTTTAAATCCTCTCTCATCTTTTGCAGATAAGGCAGCGTCTTCACCATCGTCTTATTTATTGCCGCGGCACCCTGCGACCCGCCGAAAATCAATATATTCCGTCCGCCGCTTTCAGCCCGCTCATGATCGAGACCCGCGGCAAATGCCGCCCGGACGGGGTTGCCTGTTATAAGAACCTTGCCCGCGGTAAAATCTTTCCGGCTTGCCTCGTAGGTGAGAAACACACGGTCCACAAACTTTCCCAAAATGCGGTTGGTTGCTCCCGCCACCGCGTTTTGTTCGGCGATTGCCGTGGGGATGCCCATCAGCCAGGCACTGATCACTACCGGGCCGGAGGCGTAACCACCGACACCGATGACTACATCCGGGGAAAACTCCCTGAGCAACCCTCTGGAGCGCCACATACTTGCGGGAATTTTATAAGCTCCGACCAGCAACGCTTTAATTCCTCTCCCTTTCAAACCTTCTACATCGATCAGCCTAAGCTCATATCCCAGCGAACCGAGCAGGCGATACTCAATCCCCCCTCTGGTGCCGACAAAAAGCACCCGATTTGCCCGGTCACGCCCGAGGAACTCTTCCGCGACTGCAATACCGGGGAAAAGATGCCCCCCCGTCCCACCTCCTGCGATAACAAGCCGCACATTTGTCTCCTTGCCACAGCTCCCGGCCCGGGAACCTTTCCGTATAGCTACGTCCGCCTGGCCGAAATATTGAGCAAAATGCCCACCACGATCATGCTCATCATAAAGGCCGTCCCGCCATAGCTCAAAAACGGCAGGGCGAGCCCCTTGAGCGGTATCAGCCCCATGACGCCGGCGATGTTGATAAAGACCTGCATGCCCACGAGCATGGTCAGCCCCGCCGCGAGAAGCGTGCCGAACAGATCCGGCGCATGATGGGCGATCATGAAACCCCGCCACAGCAGAATCATAAACAGGCATACAATGATGGTCACGCCGATAAACCCGCTCTCTTCGGCGATCACGGCCAGAATAAAATCGGTATGCGGCTCCGGCAGATAAAACAACTTTTGCAT
>CAYWRV010000107.1:0-7042 GCA_964460865.1 uncultured Smithella sp.
AGGAAATAGGAAAAGACGAGGTGATTGTACGCACCAACCACCCGGCCGACAAGGAGTTTCAGGCAAGCGTCGGCGAAGCCATGACCAAACAGTTCGGCGAGGGCAATTTCGAAATTCGTAAGATCGAGTTTGTGGGGCCGAAGGTGGGAGCGGATCTGCGTAACAAAGCGATTCTGGCGATTATTCTGTCGTGCCTGGGCATGCTCATTTACATCGCTTTGCGCTTCGAATTCCGCTACGGACTGGGAGGCGTAATCGCCCTGATTCACGACACCATTGTCACCATCGGCGCCCTGTCGCTCCTGAACAAGGAATTCACGCTGGCCGTCATCGCGGCTCTGCTCACCATCATCGGTTATTCCATAAATGACACCATCGTCGTTTTCGACCGGATCCGCGAAAACCGGCGGAAGGATCTGCGGACGAAACTGGCCGATGTGATTAATTCGAGCATCAATGAGACACTGAGCCGGACCATTCTGACGTCCCTGACGGTTGTCCTGGTTTTATTGTCGCTGTTTTTCCTGGGCGGGCCGGTAATTCACGACTTCTCTTTCGCTCTCCTGGTCGGAGTTATCGTGGGAACCTACTCATCCATTTTTATCGCCAGCCCGATTGTGCTTTTTTTCGAGGGCTCAAAACTTTCCAGGGGAAAGGGGAAAAAATAGTTTGTCATCCCTGGCAGGGGCGGGATTTGCCGTCTTCATCCTGGTTTTGTTTGCGGGCATCTATTTGAGCCTTTTCGGACTGCCCGGAACGGTTGTTATTTTCCTGGATGTGCTCATTTACGCGGCGGTGACCGGCTTTGGCCATGTTGGATGGAAGGTACTCATACCGCTCCTGCTTTTTGCCGTCGCCGCCGAGACGGTCGATTACATCCTGGAAAATCCCCGCGCCCGCGAAGCGTCGTCACGCCCCGGGCCCCTCCGGGCCGCCCTCGCCGGCTCCATAATCGGTATGTGCATTCTGACACCCTTTCTGTGGGGAGCCGGTATCTGGCTGGGTTTTTTTCTAGGCGGCGTGGCGGGACTTCTGATTGCGGAAGCGTTCAGGCAGTTTAAACTAAAATCACCCTACCAGGCATCGGCGAGAGTTTTCTGGGCCATGATCGGCAGGAAAACGACCAAAGGCGCCTTTTGTGTCATTATGATTTTTGTGGCGCTAAGCAACATCTACTCCTAGAAAGCGGCATTGGGCATGAAAGAAAACAAACGGCAAAATACTTCAGAAAAAGGGAACCAACAAACCACATCTGAGGACAAGGCAAAATCAAAGGTTCAGGAATACATTGAAGTGATCATCATCGCGATTCTGATCGCGGTGGTCGTCCGCACCTTTGTCGTTCAGGCCTATAAAATCCCCTCTCAGTCGATGGTGCCGACTCTGCTGGTGGGAGATCATCTCCTGGTGTGCAAGTTCCTCTATGGAGTTAAAATACCTGTCCTGCGCAGAACAATCATTCCTGTGGTCGGGCCCAAACGGGGAGACATTGTTGTTTTTGAATACCCCATGGATCGCAGCAAAGATTACATAAAACGGGTAATCGGTGTGGAGGGCGATAAAATCGAGATCAAAAACAAGAACCTCTTCATCAATGACCGCCTCTGCCGGGATGCGTACGCGGTTCATACCGACCCCCACTTCTACCCCGCCGTCGTGCAGCCTCGCGATAACTACGGCCCGGTCGTTGTGCCGAAGGGATCTTTGTTCGTCATGGGAGACAACCGCGATGCAAGCTACGACAGCCGCTACTGGGGTTTTGTCGAAATGAAGGACCTCGAGGGAAAGGCACTTTTCATCTACTGGTCGTGGAACAGCGAAAACGCCAAAAGCCTCCTGGAGAAAGTCCGCTGGTCGAGACTGGGAAATATTCTGCGGTGAGCACCGATCGGCTGGTTTATATTGACAGAAACCTCGCTACGATGTATGGGGTTTCAACATAATAACCTTTTAATTTGATCCGGCGAGATTGAAAAAGGAAAAAAGACATGAAAAAACTTGAAAAAAGAGCTGATCGGGCCTTTCCCTGCAAAGGGAAAGGCTTTTTTTTATCCGTTGTCCGGTGAGATGAATATTCTCAGGACGAAACAGGCAAAAACACCAATTGAAGCACCCGCAGATAAAGGGAAAACATGAAAACGAAAAAGACCCTCAAAGTTGTGATGGACAGTGACGGCATTGAACGCTGCCTGACCAGAATAGCTTACGAAATCCTGGAAAAAAACAAGGGCATGGATGAACTGGTGCTCGTCGGCATCCGCACGGGCGGCGTGTACCTCGCCCAGAGATTACAGAAAAAAATCTCCTCCATTGAAGGGGGGGAAGTCCCTCTGGGCGTCCTGGACATCACCCTTTACCGCGACGACATCGCAAAAGCAGGCAAAACCTCGCCTCCGGGAAAAACAGACATTCCGTTTGATCTGACCGACAGGAAAGTTGTCCTGGTGGATGACGTTCTCTTTACCGGCAGGACCATCCGTGCCGCAATGGACGCGCTCATCGACTTCGGCAGGCCCAAAATGATCCAGCTTGCCGTCCTGATCGACCGGGGGCACCGCGAACTGCCTATCCGCGCGGATTTTGTCGGAAAAAATCTCCCTTCGTCCCTGTGGGAGGAGGTCAGCGTCAACCTCAGCGAAAAAAACGGCACTGATGAAGTTGTGATTGTGGAAGAAAAGTAATTTACGGCAGCGGCAGGACAAACATTTATGATGAAACTGGCCAAAAAAGACATTCTGGGCATCGAGGACATGACAACAGATGAGATCAATCTCATCCTGGACACGGCCGAATCCTTTCTGGAAATATCGACGCGCGAAATCAAGAAAGTACCGACCTTGCGCGGCAAAAGCGTGATCAACCTTTTCTACGAAGCCAGCACGCGCACACGCACCTCCTTCGAGCTGGCCGGCAAGAGACTCAGCGCCGATACGATAAACATTTCCGCCTCCACCAGCTCTGTGGTCAAAGGCGAAACACTCATGGACACGGCGCGCAACCTCGAAGCCATGAACCCGGACATCATCGTCATCCGCCACAGCGCGGCGGGTGCGCCGCACCTGCTGGCCGGGCTGGTCAGACAATCAATCATCAATGCGGGGGACGGGGCACACGAACACCCGTCACAGGCTCTTCTGGACATGATGACCATCAAAGGGAAAAAAGGCAAAATCGCCGGACTGAAAGTGGCGATTGTCGGCGACATCGCCCACAGCCGGGTCGCCCGCTCCAACATTCACGGCCTGTCTAAAATGGGTGCCGAGGTCGTTGTCGCCGGCCCTCCCACGATGCTGCCGCGCGAGATCGATAAGCTCGGCGTCAGGGCTTATACAAAACTCGAAGAGGCCGTCACCGGCGCGGACGTGGTGATGATGCTGCGCATTCAGCTCGAGCGCGAAAAGCAGAATATCTTTCCATCGCTCCGCGAATACGCCCGCCACTACTGCCTGAATCGCCGGAACCTGGGTCTGGCCAAAGAAGACGTAATCGTCATGCATCCCGGCCCCATCAACCGCGGCGTGGAAATTTCCCCCGATATAGCCGATGACCCCTCCTGCTCGGTCATCCTCAATCAGGTGAACAACGGGGTGGCGGTCCGCATGGCGCTTTTATATCTGCTCACCGGAGGGGGCCAATGACACTCTTATTAAAAGGCGCCCGGGTAATCGACCCGGCGCAGGAAACAGACGCGAGCTGGGACATTATGATTGCTGAAGGGAAAATAGCGGCGCGCGGACCTTCCCTCGAAGCACCATCCGGTGCGGAAATCATTGACCTTGCAGGTCTTATCGTCGCGCCGGGACTTGTCGATATGCATGTGCACCTGCGCGAGCCCGGACTGGAATACAAGGAAACCATCGTCACCGGCGCGGCCGCCGCCGTGGCCGGAGGCTTCACATCCATTGCGTGCATGCCCAATACAGAGCCGGTCAATGACAACCGGTCGGTCACCGAATTTATCCTGCGCAAAGCCGCGGAGGCGGATCTGGCCCATGTTTACCCCATCGGGGCGATAACCGCCGGCTCTGACGGCAAACGCATAGCCGAATATTGGGACTTAAGGGATGCGGGTGCGGTCGCCCTGTCTGATGACGGCAGGCCGGTCATGGACGCGGCGCTGATGCGGCGGGCGATGGAATATGCCTGTTCACTTGATCTGCCCGTCATCCAGCATTGTGAGGACAAAAATCTTTCCACCGGCGGTCTGATGAACGAAGGCTACTGGAGCACTGCGCTTGGTCTGCCCGGAATTCCCTCCATATCCGAAGAGGTGATGGTGGGACGCGACATTCTGATTGCCGAATACACCAGCACGCGGATTCATATCGCCCATGTCAGCACCGCCGGTTCGGTGCGGCTCATCCGCAACGCTCAGAAAAGGGGCGTCCGGGTCACTGCCGAGGCGGCCCCTCACCACTTCACCCTCACCGATGAGGCGCTTGCCGGCTACAACACAAACTACAAAGTCAACCCGCCACTTCGTACGCCCGACGATGTAAAAGCCGTCAAAGAGGGACTCGCCGACGGGACGATCGCGGCCATCGCCTGCGACCATGCCCCGCATGCCCGCACGGACAAGGAAGTCGAGTTTGAATACGCGGCCTGCGGCATCAGCGGGCTGGAAACCTCGCTGGGGCTGAGCCTTGAGCTGGTTCATGACGGGACACTTACAATGTCCGGCCTGATCAGCAAAATGAGCCTGGAGCCAGCGCGGATCCTCAACATCGCCGCCGGGACACTGGCGGAAGGCCAAACGGCGGATATCACGGTCATCGACCCGACATTTGAATGGAAGGTGGATGTGAACTCATTTCGATCGCTTGGCAAAAACTCGCCTTTTCACGGACGCAGGATGAAAGGGCGCGCCGTCATGACCATTGTGAAAGGCGTCGTGAAATACGACGGCCGTGTGGCCCGGCCATGAGCGCACGGGAAAGTCATAAAGCGACAGGCTATCTTCTGAAAAGCCTCAGCTACGGTGAGTCTGACCTGATTGTCACCTTCTACACCAGGGAGTTCGGCAAACTCAAGGGAATCGCCAAAGGCGCCAAAAGAAGCAAAAAGAGATTCGCCAACGTCTTTGAGCCCTTCTCACTTATCGAACTCATCTTTTCGAAAAAGAACCAGGACAGTCTGGCCCTTATCGAGGCGTGTGACATCATCGACCATTACAGCCCGATCCGCCGGGACCTGGAAAAAACACTGACCGCCTCCTATTTCATCGACCTGGTCGATCATTTCAGTCGTGAGGGAAAATCGGGTGAAAAGCTTTTTGTGCTTCTTAGTGATTTCCTCTCCTGGCTGTCACGCGAAAATGTATCGGACGCGGCTGTGCGCTTTTTTGAAATGCGCCTTTTGAAGATCGCGGGATTTGAACCATCCCTGAGTGCCTGCGTGCGTTGTAAAACACCTGTCTCCAACGGCGTTTCGTACTATTTCCTGCCCCGTGAAGGGGGTATTTTTTGCTCGGCCTGCGCCCGCCCGGAAAGATACGATCAGGCCGTCTCCGCCGGCAGTGTGAGGACACTTCTTCTGGGTAAAGACATGGATCTTGAAAAGATAAAAATCGTAACCTTGCCGGAGCGCCTGGCCGCAGAATGTCGCGGTATCATGTGCGGCTTTATTTCCCATGTCCTGGGGAAAGAAGTAAAATCTCTCAAAGTGATGGAACAGGTGCGCCGGTACTGCCCCTGACAATCTCCTACATGAAACAGCCGGAACTACTCAGCCCTGCAGGAAATCTGGAAAAACTGCGCACAGCTCTTCTCTACGGGGCTGACGCCCTGTACACGGGCACACCCGGCCTGAGCCTGCGGGCCACGGCGGCCGAAATGTCCCTCGATGAGCTGGCAACAGGCGCAGCCGAGGCCCATGCCAAAGGGGCGAGGCTTTATGCCGCGCTGAACATTTTCGCCCGCGACACGGATATTGCAAAAGCAGGAAAGATGCTGCCTCTGTTGGAGCAGGCGGGCGTGGACGCTCTGATTGTCAGCGACCCGGGCGTGGTGCGGCTGGCCCGTGAAATCATCCCGGAGATGCCGCTGCATCTGAGCACACAGGCGAACACCACCAACAGCGAGTCGGTGCGTTTCTGGCGCGACTGGGGCATCAAACGGATTATTCTGGCACGTGAACTGACTCTTAAGGAAATCTCCGAAATTGCTGCTTCAGTAGGTGATATCGAGCTGGAGATGTTTGTTCACGGAGCGATGTGTATTGCTTATTCCGGGCGCTGCTACCTTTCCGCATTTCGTAACCGTGTGAGCGCCAATACCGGAGGTTGCACCCAACCCTGCAGATGGGAATACATGCTTCACGAATCGACGAGACCCGGCGATCCTCTCATCGTGGAAGAAGATGAGCGTTTTTCCTATCTTTTGAGTTCAAAGGATCTGTGTCTTGTCGAGCATCTACCGGAAGTGCTTGCCACAGGCGTGTCCGCCATTAAAATTGAGGGACGGATGAAATCCTCCTATTATGTGGCCGTTGCCACCCGCGCCTATCGCCGGGCGCTGGATACAATTGGCCGGCAGGAAGAAAAACAATGGTGCGCCCGGCCCTTCATGAAAGAACTTCAGACCATCTCGCATCGCGGCTATACAACCGGTTTTGCCTTCTCGGACGAGAAAATAAACGAAACCAGTCCCGGGATTAAAGCCATTCAAACGCATGAGCCGGCGGGCGTTGTCCTCGGCTTTGACGAAACACAAAAGCTGTTATTGATTGAAATTCGCAACCGTCTTACGGCACAGGATAAAGTGGAGCTGCTGCTTCGTGACGACACGCTGCTTATCGATACAAGTTTGTTGCTCGATGAGAGCAAAAGCCCCATCAGACGGGCGCATGCGGGCAGTCGGATTTACCTTCCCTCTCCCGTTCAGGCACCTGCCGGCGCAATCCTCCGTAAGCAGATTATACCGCGTAAATAAGCAGCTTCAAGACCTCCGTCCCTTTATCTGACGCGGAAATTGATTATCGGGTAGGAGGCGGGGTCACCCCCGCCGTCCTCCCACACCACCGGACATGCGGTTTAGCATCCGGC
>CAYWRV010000108.1:0-7031 GCA_964460865.1 uncultured Smithella sp.
GATTCTCTATTGCTACGCAATAGAATTTTTATCCTATTGCGGATTCTGGGTTAATCAAACAGTAAAGCCCGGTTCTTTCGCGATGGACTGCAAAAGTTCGATGGCGGAATTTTCCTGTGACGGGTCGCCGCAGAGGGCCAGGCGGATGCCGCCTTCCGCGCCTGCCACCCCGCCGGCGGCAATAAGGCTGGCTCTGGCGCCTGTGAGCAGGGCGATTGCGTCGATCTCCGTGACAATTTCCCCCGGCACCGGCAAAAGCCTCGGCCCCTGTGCGCCGGGCTCGTTCACCGCTGCCGCCAGTTCATCGATTTTGCCATGTATTCTTTTTTCCAATCCTACCGGAACGATGAGCCTCACCCGCCTTCCGTAATAGGCGGGAAGCGCCGCGCCTATTGTGCCGGCACGGGCATCTCCGATGAGTATCGCGGCGCGCCTCTCCTCCAGACTGACGGCGTTGGCCCCCTTCAGGATGACGTCGTTTTCTTCAAGCGAGTCCACCACATCAAAGATGGTTTTTCCCTTTTGCCAAACTCCCCGGCTGATAACGACATCGCCGGGAAAGCCGGCAGTATCGGCAAGCATCCCCGAATCTGTCGCCGGACGGGCGGGTGGCAGCACTATGCCGCGGAAAAAACGCCGTGCATTGAAATCCCGCGCCTGCCCGATGGTTTCCAAAAGCTCCGTCGCGACGTATCCGTTGGTCGTTCCGGCCACAACAACCACCGTACCTTCTTTCACGGCGGCAAGGACGGAAGGGTGTTTGGCAATCGCTTTTGCGATCAGTCTCTTGCCCGCGGCGGGCGTCAGAAAAAATTGTCTCATAGGGCCTCCTTCGTAAAATAGCCGTAACATACCCCTGTTGCGGCAAAAAAGTTCATCTGAAAATCATTTCGCCAAAAGACTGCGGACGGCACTTCGGTGCGGCCCGCTTCCATCGGAAGGAGAATATAAAAAATACTATCTCATTTATCAAGCATCCCGAAGGGCGACGGCAATTTTCTTGACACCCCTTTTTCACTCCCCTATACTTCCGGCCTGACACATATTCCACAAGTTATACCGGGGAGGGCGATATGGACAAATTCTCGACATTCAAACTGGCGGCAGTACAGGCGGCGCCTGTTTTTTTCAACCCGGAGGCCTCCACCGAAAAGGCCTGCCGGCTGATCACCGAGGCGGGCGCCACGGGAGCGGCGCTGGTCGCCTTCGGCGAGACGTGGCTTCCCGGCTATCCATTTTTCATCTGGAGCGAAAGCCCCGACCCGCTTGTGCAATGGAAGGCGGGAGCCAGGTATCTGGCGGGAGCAATAGATGTTCCGGGGCCGGAAACGGACATGCTCTGCCGCGCGGCTGAAAGCGCAAATATCGATGTCGTAATCGGCGTCGTGGAGCGAAACACAGCCACCGGCGGCACGGTTTATTGTACGCTTTTGTTTATCGGCCGCGAGGGAGTGATCCTGGGAAAACACCGCAAACTAAAACCCACGCACCGGGAACGCACCGTCTGGGGCGAAGGAGACGCAACCGGCCTTAGAGTCTATCAGCGTCCCTATGGCAGGCTGAGCGGACTGAATTGCTGGGAACATAACATGGTGCTTCCCGGCTATGTTCTGATGTCGCAGGGAACGCAGATCCATGTCGCGGCCTGGCCCGGCACGGAACCGAAAGCACCGCTTCCGCCAGATCCCATGTGGGCCAGGCAGCTTTTGCTGTCGCGCGCCTTTGCCTCGCAGGCAGCGGCTTACGTTATTCTGGCGGGAGGCATGCTCTCGGCCGATGACGTGCCGGAGGAATACCGGGAACTCGCCTCCCGCTATCGGGGCGACTGCTGCATCATCGACCCGCGCGGCGAGGTCATCACCGAACGTGTGAAGGGCGAATCCATTGTGGTTGCCGAGGCGTCGCTGGAAAATGTGCTCGCCGCCAAATCAGCTGCAGATGTAGCAGGACATTATTCGCGCCCCGACATTTTTCAGCTCCGGGTCAACCGTAACTCCCGTGCCATTGTGGTGGACGATGACAGTATAGCGGCCCCCGGCCCGAAGGATGGGGAATGCTGAGCCCGGAAAAAATCCTCGATGAATTCGCATCCGTCTGCACCGCCTGCGGCCTGTGCGTGGAAGCCTGCCCGATCGTTTCGGAAACACAGCTCAAGAACGCGGCCCCAGAGGACGTGATGGATGAAGTCCTTGAACTTTTCCGGCACGGTAAAATCGGCGAGCTCGCCCGGACACGCATATATTCCTGCCTGTTTTGTAACGCCTGCGTGAGTGCCTGCCCGTTTGAGCTCAATTGCGGTTTCACCTTCGGCACGGCCAAGGGGCTTTTGCGCCAATTGGGCGATCCTCCACCCAGGGGGGTGGCAGGCATCATGGACTGGGGCAGAACCCGTCTGGAAGAGGCGATTCCCTCCTTCCGCGCGCGCCTTTCCGATCCGGCAAAGCTCATCACGTATCCGGGCGAAAACCCCCGACCGGTGCGCACCATCCTTTACGCCACCTGTTTCGGCCTGATGCAGGGGCAGGCCCTTTATACGACGCTGAAGATCATGGAGCGCATCGACCCGGAAGTGCGTGTTTTCGGCGGCTATGACTGGTGCTGCGGCGAGTTGCAATTTCTGGGGGGGAGGCCCGCCGACGCACGCCGCCAGTTTGAAAGACTTGTGGAAGGGCTCAATGCTTTTTCACCCGACGAGGTAGTGATATTCTGCCCTACCTGCAAGATGACTTTCGATCACCACAAGCCCCGAACACCCTGGTCCTGGAGCTTCATTACCGATTACCTTGCGGCCCGTCTGGACCGATTGGGGCCGTTTGGCGAAATAAACACAAGCGTCACGCTTCACGACTCATGTCACTTCGTGCGGGGGGTTGAGCCGGCGGGTGACTCGCCGCGCAAAATTCTTGCCGCCATCCCGGGCGTGCGCCTGCATGAGGTGAAAAACAACATGGAGAACACTTTGTGCTGCGGCAGCTATGCGATCACGGGAACAGGCAGGCCTGGCTATCAATTTCGGAACAGGCGCCTCGAGCAGGCCAAAGACACGGGCACGGATCTGCTGGCCCTGTACTGTCCCGGCTGTCATGTGACTCTGGAGGGAGGCGCGGCGCAAATGGGACTTACGGTAATTTCCGTATTGTCGCTTCTGGGGAGATCGATGGGACTGGAGATAGAGCCGGAGGAACACCCATCTTAAAATTTACCCGCCGTCAAATCCCCGGCCGCGCCAGGGCTCAAACACGTCCCGGCTCGCATGTCATGGGCGAAAATCCGGACTTGTACATCTGCCGATGTTTCGGCCTTTATTCAGGCCTTGCCATAACTTTCGTCTCAATGTATCTAATCACCGCCTGCGACAGGCCTGGATAAGAAAAACGTTTCGGTGTTTTAGCCGAAACAGCGCAATCAGGCAGGCACGATTTTTACGGAGGTTCATTATGAGCGGAATTCGCAGCACACTTGACATCGTCATGGAGCGCACAAAAAACCTTACTTTGAGCGAGGAAGAAAAAGAAAAACTCCGCATTGAGGGCTGCACGAAAAAGTGCGTCTCGCTTGTTTCACGCTACCTGGCGCATATTATCGATGCGGCCGCCATCAGGTCACAGTTTGATGAAGACAGGCAGGAATGTCCGGAAATGGAAACCATCTTCAGGAAGGAATTTATCCGCGCCCTGGATCCCTGGCGGGAAAAGGAAACCCTCGCCGCCGGCTTGAAAGATATTCTGGCCATTGAGCCCTCCCCTTATCTGGAGCTTATAGCCTCAGCCGAATCGGAACTGGAAAAACTCCTGGCCGGGGAAACGGAAAAAAAGCTTGCCGCCTTGAGGCGGCGCGGCGTTGGCGGCTCGGCTGTGCTTCCCAATATGAGCCGAGACCCGGCGTGGAAAGAAAACCTCAACAGGCTCACCGCATCGTTACATGAGGGGCTTGTCCGTCTCTAGATATACCCGAACCAGTTTTCCTCAACCGATTTGAAATTGGCGGCCACAGCCTCTTTGCCGGCAACGATATTGCCGTGTCCGCTCAACAGATAGGAGGCGCCCAGCCCGGAGAGCATGATGATGCTTTTTTTCAGCTCGCCGCCGTTCCCTCCCGGCAGGTCGCTCCGGCCGATGCCGTTTTCAAAGACCACATCCCCGGAAAATAGCGCCCCGTTTTTTTCTTCATAAAAGCAGATCGAAGCGGGAGAATGACCCGGCGCTTCCAGTACCGTAAATGTTGCATCACCGAGCGTCAGTGTACCGGCCTGCAAAAGGAAATCCGGCTCCGGCACGGCCATGTACTCGATCTGGCCCACCAGCGAGTATTCGACAGCGCCCATGCCCACAAGAGTCTCCGGCCCGAAGGAACGAGCCGCTTCGAAATGATCCGGATGGGCATGGGTGACAAGCACCACGCCGACATCCGCAGGCCCCAGGCCAAGCTCCGCCAGGGACTGGCGCACATGCCCGCCGAGGTGCCGGTGGCCCGGATCGATGATGATGTTGGGCCGGCCGGTGACGAGATAGGTATTGCAGTTGTTCTCACGATAATCGGTCCAGATCATGCCGTAGATATTTTCTGTGATTTTCACCAGCATTTTTCAAACTCCCCGAAGGCCGCCGACCTTCATAATAATTTGCCCTCTCTAGCAGAGGTGTTGGTTTTTGTCCAGCAAAGAGGCCGCTAAGCCTTGATTGACCGGCTCCGGTGCGTGTGCTATGGAGGAAGTGATTTAATATAAAAGGAGGTTTCAATCATGGATCTATCGGTATTTTCACTGGAAGGTAAAGTCGCGGTGGTAACCGGCGGCAGCAGGGGTATCGGCCGTGCCGCCGCACTGGCCATGGCCGATGCGGGGGCCCATGTGGTGGTGGCCAGCCGTAAAATTGCCGATCTGGAAAAAGTGGCGGCGGAAATCTCAGCCAAAGGCGTCCGGGGACGCGCCATCGCCACACATGTCGGCAAAACAGACGAGTGCAACAGACTCATCGAGCAGACGATGAAGGAATTCGGACGCCTGGACATACTGTTTAACAATGCCGGCACCAACCCCTACTACGGCCCGCTGATGGATCAGGATGAAACAACCTACGACATCACCATGAATGTCAACACCAAAAGCATCTTCGTTTTGAGCCGCCTGGCGGCAAGAATCATGAAAGACCAGGGAGGCGGAGCGATCATCAACACCTCATCCATCGGGGGCATCCGGGCGGGTGATCTGGGCGTCTATTGCACCAGCAAGGCGGCTGTCATCATGCTCACACAGGTGATGGCCAAGGAATGGGGGCAATACAACATCCGTGTCAACGCGATCGCGCCGGGTATCATCAAAACACGTCTTAGTGAGGCCCTGTGGAAAGACCCCAGGGTCAACGCTGTGGCCGTCTCACAGATTCCCACATTGAGACTGGGCGAGCCCGAAGAACTGGGCGGACTGGTCGTGTTTCTGGCCTCGGACGCGGGAAGCTACGTCACCGGCGAGACAATTGTGGTTGACGGCGGCAAGGTGCACGGTGAGCCGGCATGGCGCGCACGTAAATAAAATAAAACCCCGCGGGGTGACCCGCGGGGTTTTCCTTGCATTGATATTCGTCAAAAAACAGGCGGCGCTTCGCTATTTTTTCGCCAGCAGTTCATCCATCAGCTTCAGGACATTGTCGATCTCCGCCTTGTTCCACAGATGGTCTTTGTCCGTGTAGCGGATATATTTGATTTTTTTATCCGTGCCAACAACGATGAACACCGCTTTGTCCTTGCAGTTTCCCAGATCCCAGGCTTTGGCCAGAGAAAGATCCACATCGGTCAGGATGGTGCTTTTGTACTTCTCGATTTTTCCTTTGACGATTTTACGGATCAGGAAATTCGGCACAGGCGAGTCCTTCAGATTGGCCACTCCCATACCGCGGTACAGCTCCTTGCTGTAATTTCTGGCCTTCAGCGCATCGTTCATCGGGTCGCCCAGATCCGACGCGCTGGAGTTACTGTAGGTCAGGGCAATCACATGCGTGCCGAAATCGGGGATTGATGCCGGCTTGTCATTGGCATCTCGAATTTGAACATTTGCCACTTCCTGGCCGACCGAGGCGGCCTGGGCCGTGCCGAAAGATGCCCAAACGGCAAGACAACAAACAACTGCAACGATGCTTTTCCAGTCAACTATCCGATTCATCTGTGCCTCCTTGTGTTTTTGCTGATAACTGGTTGGTTTTAAACTTGAACTCTAACCTCGCCCAAAAAAAAATCACTTCACTCTGGTCCAGTAATGACTCTCACAAATGAACATCACACAGGCGGTAAGCTTGAGCTTTTCTTTTGATACCGGAATGATGGTGCATTTGTACTCCTTGCCTTCTTCGACCTCAAGAACCTTGCCCGTGTATTGGCCCGGCTCTCTGGTCAGGTCGCGCAGAATCACCATCCCCATAAGAGGCTGGTCTTTTTTGTCCCCCTTGCATTTCACGCATACGGTGTCAGCGGGGGCGGTCGTCAGTTTGACGATCTTGCCGAAGTAAGATCCGTTCTGTTCATAAATTTCCACCTGCGATCTCTCCTTGCCCTTGTCCTTCCCTTTGAGAACCGGCAAAGACCACACACCCACAATGGCTTCGTCCGCGGCCGCACACAGCCCTCCGAAGGCGAAGATCAACACCGACACAATCAGCGCACTCATTGCTTTTTTCATATCTTCCTCCCGTACACAGACACCGTCAATCGATTAGCAGAGTATATGGACAATGCCTCACAATCGCAAGGGAAAAATCAGCACAGAACTTGAGGGGTGATGGTGGATGGTTGGTGAAAATACTCTTTTCAGTCCACTTTCACCCCGCTCATCCTGAGCCTGTCGAAGGATGAGCGGAACCTGTCGAAGCCTGCCCTGAGCCTGTCGAAGGGGGGATAGCGCGCAGTTCGTAGATGCCCGTTCATGGTTCGACAGGCTCACCACGAACGGCAATAAAACGCGAAAAGTGCCGCTTCGTATCCCCCGCCGGAGACTGTGTCGCAATTATTTTTGCGACGGGATACTTATCTGCTTTTTGACA
>CAYWRV010000109.1:0-6935 GCA_964460865.1 uncultured Smithella sp.
TTCACCGCCCTATCTTTTATTGTAACCCCGAGCTTAAACATTCCGTTAGCGATTAAAAACGCCATTAGTGATAAGGGGATTACAATAAGCAGGATGAATATTCCTGCAATAGGTAATGACTTCTTATCTTTAGTTTCTGACATTATGAGCTCCCCCTAACCTTTCTTGAGTTTAAAGTTGACTTATCAATGATTAACCCAAAAAGAAAGCTTTGAAGGGATTAGCATACAATAAAATCAGAGCGATGACCAATGCGTAAATGGCGATTGATTCCGCCATGGCCATGCCGACTAGCATAACCATCATGATCTTTCCCTGAACACCGGGGTTTCTGCCCACTGCCTGACAGGCGCCGTTTGCCGCATTACCGATACCGGCTCCCGCTCCGATCGCACCCAAACCAATGGCCAATCCGGCACCGATCATGGCGCCCACGGCGAAAATAACCTTAATATAAGTCTCTCCTCCGACCGGGATGGCGTCCGCTGCAGCGGCGAACTGGCTGGTTAATACCAGGGCTACCCCCGACACAAGAACTGTTAAAGAAGCCTTTCCGAGTTTACGTGACATTATCTGTCTCCTTTCCTGACCTGTAATTTATTTTTTCCCGATTGCATAGCATATTTTTTTTACTACGCAAAGTGGAATTCGTATCCGTATCAACCGGCGTAACTAATTGCATGAGGCATGCCAAGGTCTGAATTTATGTGATATATTTTCTATAAGAAGTTGTCATACAAAATAAAAAATTACCTAATCCGTTGAGATGACTGCGGTTCATTTTTCTTTAAAAGCGAGAAGGAAGTGGGGAAAAACTATCCGCTGACTCTGGCAGGGATTCAAAAACGTGCGGTCATTTAATGTTTTGTTCAAGTAAATGCATGAAACATTAAACTTGCTATCCTCCCATTAAGAATAGCTTTGTGATCACCTTCATTTGCGGAGCCCCACCGGGATACGATCTTTATAGTGGCAATGAGAAAAATCGGCTTGCCCGGGAGCGTTGAATGGAAGATCATTTTAATATGGCTTACTTATTAGTGAGTCGGTAAATTTCATACCCATTTTGTTTGTACAATAAATCCGTAGATTTTTGCAGGCGCTGCAAAAACAATTCAATTGTGTCTTTTGAATAATTGTTGTGCAGGAATTCATCAAACAGGTCCATTCGCACCAGCCAATGAGTATGGCCGGATGAATGCAGACGATTTAGAAAAGCATCTTCATCGGTCGAAGCTTGTACGAGCCCCCGGATAAAATTCATGCCCATATCGGCGCTGTCCTCATAAACTCTGTCCAGATAATACCCGCGTCTGCCCAGAAACAAAAGACGGACCTTGGCGTGTTCAGGTGCGGATTTGTTTATATATTGCATGGCCGGGTAACTGAAACAATGGCGGGAAATGAAATCATCCCGGGATTCTTTACCTGTCACATAGTCCCACGGCCCGATCCTGTGATAGTAATCTTTCATGTAAAGTGCGTTTTGACCAATCAGCACAACAAGTACTGAAAGAAAAGCTGCAATCAAAAGATATCGGATATTTCCCTGGCGCTTCATCATCCAGGTGCCGATATTTGAAATCCCCATCACCGCCATGATGCTAAGAAAAGGAATGGCCGGCAGAATGTAGCGCGTCCTTATATGGTCGAGAAATGTAGCGGTTACGATCACAAAAAAAGCAAAAACCACAAACAGCAGCTTTTCGCGAAAAAATGATTTATTTAAAAAGGCAAAAGGGGGCAGGATGATTAATAAAGGATTGAGCACCCCGTCGAAATAGCGGGGATTGTTGTCCTGTCCCTGAAAAAAATAACGAACCGGTATAAAAAGTGTTTCCCAGAAACCTTCGCCGAACATAACCTCGCGCATTTTAAAAAGCCCCATATAGGTGTGGCCGTAAACGATGGAACGGGCTCCTGAATCGGTGACCATCGTATTAATGTTAAAAATATTCTTCATCAGCGGAAACACAGGGTTGCCGGTCAGGATGAAATTCTTAATCAGCCATGGCGCAAACAAAGCAAGAGAAATGATAAAAAAGACGACTCCGCACTTTAACGCCTTCCATTGATTTTGCGTGTCCCGGGAATAAATATAAACAACGGCCAGCGTCAGAAAAAACCAGGAAACAAGGGCATTGTATTTTGTTCCCAGTGCCAGCCCCATGGCCATTGCCGAAAGAACAAGCCATCCGGTTTGTTGATATTCACCGCTGCGATACCGCAAAAAGGCGAGAATGGACGCCGTCAGGAAAAAAACAAGGCCCAGATCGACATAAACTTCCGTGGACAGACGGAAAACCATAGGCGTGCTCAAAAAAACGAGAGCACCCAGCAACCCCGCGGTGGCGCTTATTCTTTTTCTTAAATAAGAGAAGATGAGTGCCGCCGTGCCGAGGCCGAAAGCCATGTGGATGAACTTGGCCAGAAAATCCTTGTTCAGGTAAAGCGGGATGAGATACAAAAGATCCACATTCATCGGAAAGTAGGAAAATCCCGCCCATTTAATTTCGTAAAATCCCCCGTTTTTGAGCCAGAGCTTGGGGATAGCCAAATGATGAATCAGTGCATCCCGGTCTATCGGGGGTGTCAGGTTTAACAGAACTTCTAGAAGCAAAACGGCTAAAATGGCGATGCTGATAACTAGTGTCGGTAATCGATGGGAGAGTTCAATATTTTTTGTCGGCATGGCGGATTTAACCACATGTCAGGTGGATTTGTCAAACTCCACCGTATGGTTTTATTTTTTAAGTGTTGACCTGTGCTTTGATTTCATGGTTTAAATTCAGTTAAAATAATACATGGTAAAAAGAAAAAGCGTATGCAGGAAGCCAACCCTATCATGCCCGAGAAAGTAACCATGCTCGGTTCTTTGCCTCCGCTGCGGGCCCTGAGCAGTTACTGTTTGGCTGTAACGATGGCCATGGCAGATCTTTGCCATGTTCAATTTCTATCCTTCAAAAAAATATATCCCGCTTTCCTTTATCCGGGCGGCGACCTCCGGGATGATCATACCTACCCGCCGATAGATAACCCCCGAATTGAGGTGAAACGACGACTGACCTGGTACAATCCGTTGACCTGGATTGTGGAAGGTTTGATCGGGCGGGGAATGCTTTTGCATGCCCAATATTGGACATCTTTTTTAGCACCGGTTTATTTTGTGGTCCTGATCGGTTTTAAACTCCGCAGAAAACCCATCGTCATAACGGTTCACAATATCCTGCCTCACGACAAGTACTCGTTTGATGAAATCGTCTCGCGTTTTCTTTTTAAGCTTTGCGACCATTTCATTGTTCATTCTTCGGCCAATGAAGCGCAGTTGCAAAAAATCTTTCATGTTCCACCCGACAGAATATCCGTGATTCCGCACGGGCCTCTGGATTTTCATGTTCAGGAAGGGAAAGACAGGGACGAAATAAGGAAGGCATTCGGCTTCAGTGCGAAAGACAAGGTTATTCTTCTTTTCGGGGCCATTCGTCCCTACAAAGGTATCGACACAGCCCTGGAAGCCTTTTCGAAGGTGATCGATGAAAATCCGGATGCACGCCTGCTGATTGCCGGTAAATTATGGGAACCGTGGGAACGCTACGAAGAGATGATCAAAAATCTGAATATTGCGGATTATGTAAAAACACATCTGGGGTATATCCCGTCGGATGAAGTCAATGATTATTTTCTTGCTTCCGACCTGGTCATTTTGCCCTACCATCATTTCGATGCACAAAGCGGCATTGGCGCAACCGCGCTGGCGTTCAAAAAGCCCATGATTGTCACTGATACCGGGGGATTGCCGGAGTTCGTCTCCGATCCTTTTTATGTAGTGCCGCCGGCGGACATTGACGCTTTAGCGGGAAAAATAGCGGTTTGCCTGTCTGACCCGCTCCGTCTGGCAAAGATGTCTAAAGACTCCGAAATCATCGCCGATAAAATCTCATGGAAATCCATTGCCGCAAAGACCTTATCCGTCTATCAGAACGCTATCCGAAAAAAGCTCCGGGCTGAGACATAAAATCATGGGATACATTCAACAGATCATACCCCGAATCATTCGTTACCGCCTGTTCAGGGCGGGCCTCGCCTCTCCGGGGACGCCTCTCAATTTCACTTATTCAGTCACCAATCTTTGCCAGTCCAAATGTAAAACATGCGCAATATGGAAATTATACCGGGATAATCCAGCAAGACAAAATGACGAACTGAAACTGGATGAAATAGAAAAAATATTCAAGTCGCTGGGACATTTCTATGTGTTCAATGTTAGTGGAGGGGAACCCTTTCTTCGGAAAGACCTGCCGCAGATTGTCAAATTAGCGTGTATATATTTAAAGCCGCACGTTGTTCACATTCCCACCAACGCCATCGCCGCTGAACTGACCGAAAAAATGACGCTGGAGATCCTGCGGATTATTTCCGGCATCAACCCGGCCATTCAACTGACGATCAAGCCCAGTCTGGACCACATCGGTGAGAAGCATGACGAGATTCGGGGCATCAAAGGGAATTTTGAAAAGGTTATGAATCTTTTTGGCGCGCTAAAAGGTTATCAGGAGCAGTATCCGAACCTTCACGTCGAGCTGGGAACCATTATTTCCAACTGGAATATCAACGACATTGAAGAAATTGCAGCGTTTGTCGGCGGTCTGGGACCGGACAGCTATCGCAACGAAATTGCGGAACAGCGCTCTGAAATGTTCAACCTGGATGATCCGATCACACCGGATGCGGATCAGTATCGTAAAGCCGTGGATGTCTTTATCCGTCAAATGCAGGTCGGTAAAAAAAACAATGTATTCTTCCAGAGGCTCAACCATACCTTCCGTCTGGTTTATTATGATCTGGCCGTACGAATTCTGAAAGAGCGACGTCAGGTCATCCCATGTTATGCAGGCATTTCCAATGCGCATATGACCCCCTATGGAGATATCTGGCCCTGCTGCACGCTCGGGTACGATAAGTCTATGGGAAATATGCGGGATTTTGATTATAACTTCACTGCGCTCTGGAACAGCTCCAAAGCAAAGGAGGTACGGCATTACATTCGGCAGGGGATATGTCATTGTCCCCTGGCAAACCAGATGTATTCAAATATTTTGATGCATCCACCGTCTTTAATGAAGGCCACGAAATATCTGCTTTTTGAGCAATGATGCAAGGAGGTATGCACCATCAAAATTTGGAAAAGAATATTATTGTTCATTGTAGTAGCTCTTGCCGGCCTTATCTTTTTCGGCATCTTGACGGGAAAGCTGTTTAATTGTCTTGGCTCATTTGTAATTGCGGAAAATAAGCCCGAGCGATCCGACGTCATTGTCGTTCTTCACACAGGTGTCGAGTACTATCCCCGCTTAATTGAGGCGGCTGATCTTTTTAGCAAAGGATTGGCAGACACGATTATAATTAATGGCAACCGAAAGACGGACGTGTTGAGAGAACTTGAAAGAAAGGGATTTGAACCCTGCTGTTCATGGGATGAAGACTTCATCAGCATTCTATCTCTGCTGGGTGTTCCACGAAATAAGGTTATTTCCGTCAGCGCGGAGGATGTGTATGAGACGGTCGGCGAGGCGGAGGTGGTAGGTGCTCAGGTGATTCAAAAAGGATATAAAAGCATGATTCTGGTTACCAGCAAATACCACACAAAACGGGCAGGTCATATCTGGTCGGAAATGTACGCAGGGAAGTTAAGCGTATGTTCCGTCGGCGCAAGGACCGATCCTTTCGATTCATCACGCTGGTGGAAAGACGGGCGTCAGATCCGCTGGCTGATGGCGGAATACGGGGCGTGGATATATTATTACTGGAAAAAAGCAGCGGCGTTTTAGGAGAAAAAAAGATTGCGATACTTAATCACGGGCGCGACAGGATTTGTGGGGCCATATCTGGTTCGTAAATTAGTTTCCCTGGAACATGAGTGCAGATGTCTCGTCCGTTCGGCTGTAAAGGCAAAAACCATATTACAACCCGGTGTTGATCTGGTTGAAGGAGATGTCACCGAAAGGGGATCATTGAAAGGCATTGCATCCGGCATGGACGGCATATTTCATCTGGCGACGCTCGGGCACATGCACAATTTCGAGGCGCCGCCGAGCATGTTTGAAAAAGTCAATATCCGCGGGACGATCAACATGATGAATGAGGCGTTATCGTCCGGTGTAAAAAAAGTCGTCCATTGCAGCAGCGTGGCCGCTATGGGAATTTGCAGAGAAATTCCTGCAAACGAAGAAAGTGAATGCCTGCCTCATCATCCTTACGGCAAAAGTAAATTGCAGGCCGAAAAAGAGGTCCGAAAGCTTATGACTGAAAACAACCTGCCTGCCGTGATTGTTCGATTTTCCATGGTCTATGGGCCGGGTGATCCCAGAGATATTTTAAGACTGGCCCGTCTGGCAAAAAAAAGGATGCTTCCCAAAATCGGGAATGCACCCAAATTGACACCGCTTGTTCATGTTGACGACGCAGTCCAGGGGCTTTTACTGGCGATGGAGAAAGGGCGGATGGGTGAGACCTATCTGATTACCAACGCACAGTCGGAACCTTTTGATGATTTAATCAGAATCATCCGTGAAACGCTTGGTGCTGGAGGCATTGCCATTCCACTACCTGCCGGGCCGGCATTGGCTGCTGCCGGTGCTATGGAGTTTGTCTGGCGGTTATTGGGGAAGGTTCCTCCGGTCACGAGAAAAAACATCGAGTCCACACTGGCCGACAGGGTATTTTCCATTGAAAAGGCAAGGCGGGAGCTTGGATTTGAACCACAAGTTGATCCTGTAAAGGGATTAACGGAAACGATACGCTGGTATATGGAAAATGGATGGATCTGAAAAGAATTCAGTGAAAAAGGAAATTGAAGTATTTGGTGTCACCTACGACCGTTACGTCCTGCTGCAATTACACGGGATATTCGCCCGGAGTTTGCAACTGAAAACAAT
>CAYWRV010000110.1:0-6881 GCA_964460865.1 uncultured Smithella sp.
TGGATATCGTGAAAGTCAATGTGGACGATAATCCGAACATCTCCGCTCAGTACGGTATCCGGAGTATCCCCACTCTTTTGATTTTTAAGGGCGGTGAAGTTAAAGACACGATTGTCGGTCTGGTATCGAAACAGCAGATCGCCGGTGTCATCAATCAGAACCTGAACTGATGACGACAGGGAGTGAAAAATGAAAGAAGTTTTAATATTTGTCGCCATCATCGGTGTGTGGTTTTTCCTGCAGGGATGGCTCCTGCCCAGACTGGGCGTATCCACCTGAATGAGGCCTGCCTGTCCGGTCGAGGACAGAAAAAAGAATAAACCAAAACCGTTGGAACAGGAAAAACAATAGATGCTCCGGGGCCGGTCCCTGCCGGCCCCGCGTAAAACATATATGCAGCCCGCCAGATGGCTTCTGCCCGGGCTCATATTTGTGAACTGCGCGGTCAGGCCTTTGGCGCCATTTTTGATGTAGCACGTGGAAGGCCAATCGAAGCCCACGTCCCGGCTGACATTTACACCTTCGTACATATTCCCACGGTCATAAAAAAATGCTAGGATCACCCCTGCCAAATTGAAAGGGAGGTGTTGTGAAATGACTTTGCCCCGATCCCGGTTTTGCCGCCTTCTGATTGTCGCCGGTGTACTGGTCTGGCCTTTATTTTGTTTTTCCGCCCTGGCCGGAAACAAACCGGGTGATGTTCTGACGATGGAGCAGGCCGTCGCCGTGGCGCTGGAGCACAACCATGAAATCAAGGCGGTTCAAAGTGCGCTTGCCGCGGGCAGGGCGGATATCGGTATCGCACGAAGCAATCTTTTGCCCAGGATATCGTTTGAAGAACGCTTTTTGCGGACAAATAATCCCGGTTGGGCGTTTATGTCCCGTCTTAACCAGTCGCGAATCGAGGCCCAGGATTTCAATCCGGCCCTCCTGAATTCTCCTGATGCTATAAATGACTTCCAAAGCAGTATCAGCGTTGAGCAGCCTGTTTTCGTGGGAAAAGCTCTCGTGGGACTCAAGATGTCCCGCATCGAAGCGCTGGCCCGTGAAGAGGAGCTCCGGCAAAAGCGTGAAGAAGTCGCTTTTGCGGTGGTTACGGCCTGTCTGAACATCCTCACGGCGAAAGAATATCACCGCGTGGCTAAAATCGGGGTGGAGGAGGCCACAGAGCGCCTGCGCATTGCGACGGTTCGCTACGAAAATGACGTCGGCCATTACGCGGATCTTCTGCGCGCCTCGACATCGCTCACAGAGGCAAGACAAAAACTAAACGTCACAGCCACGAATGTGACGATCGCCCGCCGCGCGTTGGGAGTTTTGCTGGCGATAAACGACTTGCCGGATGTTACTGACGCGGAAGTTGACTTTACCCTCAAAGAGCCGGACTACTACATACAGGCCGCGCAAAACCGGCCGGACCTGCGCGCTTTTGAATTGCGTGCCGACAACGCCCGCCACAATGTCCGCATGGCTCAGGCAGGCTTTTTCCCCTCCATCGGTGTCGGCGGCAGTTATTATCTCCATGACCATAACCTGCCTTTGGGCTCTGAAGGAAAGAGCTGGCAGGTGAGCGCGTTTTTAAGATGGGATTTGTTTGAAGGCACAAAACGAATCTACGAGGGGGCGAAGGCGCGCCATCAGGAGGCGCAGGCACGCCAGCAGCTGGCAGCGGTGAAAGACGGTGTCTCCTTTAAGATACACAAAGCCTATCTCAATGTAGAGGAGGCCAGATCAGGTGCCGGTCTTGCCCGCCAGGCACTGGAGACAGCGCAGGAAGGAGCGAGGATTCTGCAGCTGCGCTATGAAAACGGGCTTACCTCCCTGGGAGAGCTTCTCAATGTCCAAACGACGCTGGAGATGGCGCGTGCAGGCGTTGTGGAAAAGAATAACGCATATAAAACCTCCCTGGCCGTGTTGAGCTTTGAAAGCGGTATTCTTTTGAAGGACTTGAATATTGACGACAACAGATGACGGAGAAATCATCATGAACAAAGTTATAAACAGCTTGTGGAAGAAAATACATCTTCCTGCCGCGCTTGTGCTGCTTTGGCTTTTTGTCGCCTCCTGCGGTACAACGCCTGCCGATGAGCAGGTAAAACGCCCGTTGGTTTCAGGAGTAAAATTGCTTACCGCCGAACTCTCCCCGGTAGATGAAATTTATGAAACCACCGGGACAATCCGCTCCGGTCGTGAAAGTCTGGTGGCCGGCCGGACGATGGGTGTTGTTACCTCGGTGCTGGTCAGCGAAGGGGATCTGGTGAGCGCGGGGCAGCTGCTTTTGACCATTGACAACCGCGACGCGGCGCAGCGCCTGCAGGCCGCGCAGATGGCGGTCGAAGCGGCAAAGCAAAACATGCTTTTACAGGAGACGACGTGGCGCAGATATAAAAACCTCTTCGACGAAAAAGCTCTTTCGCGCCAGGAAATGGACCAGGTCGAAACTCAGAAAAATGTCGCCCGTGCCGAATATGAGCGGGCCAGGGCGATGGCCGATGAGGCGGCCATTCATCTTTCCTTTACACAGGTCAGGGCGCCCGTTGCCGGACGGGTGACGAAAAAACATATCGATCCGGGCTCAATGGCAGCACCCGGAACACCACTGCTTGTCATTGAACAGACGGGCGGCTTTTATGTGGAAGCAGCCGTGGATGAGCGCCTGAGAGACAAAATAAAGCCCGGTATGGCCGTTGAGCTGGTTGTGGACCGCCCCGCCCTGTCACATGAGACGACTGTACGGCAGGTGCTCACGTCCATCGATCCCCGGTCACGAACCTTCATCGTAAAGATAAATCCCGGCTCCCTGGCCGTGTCCAGCGGCATGTTTGTGCGTGTGCGGATTCCTGTCGGCAAAAAAGAGGCAATCGTGGTGCCGGCCGTATCTGTCGTCGAGAAGGGGCAGCTTACAGGGGTTTACTCAGTCGATGACAAGGGGGTCATTAGCTACCGGCTGGTGCGCGCCGGAGCGACCTATGCGGGCCGGACGGAAATCCTTTCAGGGCTTTCCCCGGGAGAGCGCCTGATTGTTGAAGGCGTTGAGCGGGCCGAGGACGGGGGAGTGCTCGCAGGAGGCATAACCAGATGAAGGGCGTCGGCATTTCCGGAAAAATTGCCGGAGCGTTTCTCCGGTCCAAACTCACACCACTTCTTGTAATCGCATCGCTGTTGGTGGGCATATTCGCCGTAATGGTCACACCTCGTGAAGAGGAGCCCCAGATTGTCGTTCCCATGGTGGATGTGTATGTGAGCTATCCCGGCGCCACCGCCGGGGAGGTGGAGCAGCGGGTGACCGTGCCGATGGAAAAGCTCCTGTGGGAGATCAAAGGTGTGGAGTATGTCTATTCCATCGTCAAGCCCGGCTACAATATCACCATCGTCCGGTTTTATGTCGGCGAGAACATGGAGGACTCGCTGGTCAAGCTCTACAACAAGCTGATGTCCCACTATGATCTGATTCCGCCGGGCGTCTCCATGCCGATGATCAAACCCAAATCCATCGATGACGTACCGGTGCTGGCCCTGACTCTCTGGAGCGGCTCCCCGGACTACACCGGCTATGAGCTCAGACGCATCGCCCTGGAGCTTTGCAGCGAATTGAAAAAGGACGAAAATGTTTCTGAGTTTTCGGTCATCGGCGGGCAGAAGCGTCAGATCCGTGTGACGCTGGACCCGTCGCACCTGCGCGCTTATAATCTTTCGGCACCCCGGATAATGCAAAGCATTGCCGAGTCAAATGTGGTCATACCGTCAGGATCGTTTCCCGCCGGCAACCGGGAGGTGATCGTCCAGACGGGTGCATTTTTAAAGGATGCACGGGAAGTGGGGGATCTGGTGGTTGCCGTCATGGACGGCCGCATTGTTTATTTGCGTGACGTGGCGGATATTACCGATGGGGCGGCCGAGGCGGCAGACTATGTATTTATGGGACTGGGGCCGGCAGCTGCAAAGAAGAACCTCAAAGGTTCGGCCGCTTCTCAGTCGGAAGCGGTAACCATTGCCATTGCCAAACAGAAGGGGGCAAACGCCAGCGTTGTCGCCGACGAGGCGCTCCGCAAGGTGGCGGCCCTCAAGGGGGGCCTGATCCCGTCTGATGTGGAGGTGACCGTCACGCGCAACTACGGTGAGACGGCCAAAGAAAAATCAGATGAGCTCCTTGAGCATATGCTGATTGCCACCATTTCCGTGATTATCCTCATCGCCTTGTTTCTGGGCTGGCGCGAATCGCTGGTCGTGGCCGTGGCCGTGCCGGTGACGCTGGCCCTGACGCTTGTGATGAATTATCTGCACGGTTACACCCTGAACCGCGTGACGCTTTTCGCGCTTATCTTCTCCATCGGTATTCTCGTGGATGATGCCATCGTCGTGGTGGAAAACATCAGCCGGCATTTCCGCATGCGCAAGGCAGGGCCGGCGGTTGCCGCAAAGGCGGTTGATGAGGTGGGCAATCCCACTATCTTGGCCACTTTTACCGTTATTGCCGCTTTACTGCCCATGGCGTTTGTCTCCGGTCTGATGGGGCCTTACATGCGACCGATACCGGTCGGAGCGTCGGCGGCGATGCTATTTTCTCTGCTGGTCGCCTTTATCGTAAGTCCCTGGCTGGCCTACATTGTTTTAAAAAATACACGCCGCGGGCGAAGTGACGAAGAAGAGAAAGAAAACTCAGGCGGTTTTTACGGAAAGCTCGTCGGGCCACTGATTGAGGCCCCCAAAAAACGGCTCATCGCACTGGCCTCGGTGGCGGGACTTCTGCTTCTGGCCCTTATTCTGATTCCGCTGAAGTTGGTCACGATGAAGATGCTTCCCTTTGACAATAAAAGTGAATTTCAGGTCATCATAGATATGCCCGAGGGCCGGACCCTAGAAGAGACGGCCGCCGTGACCCGCGCACTTTCCGAGTACTTAAAGACGGTTCCGGAAGTGACGGACTATCAGGCCTATATCGGGACAGCCGCTCCCTATAATTTCAACGGTCTCGTCCGCCACTATTTCCTGCGCGAAGGCGGCAATGTCGCCGACATACAGGTCAATCTGGTTTCAAAGTCGGATCGTAAGGCGCAAAGTCATGACATCGCCAAACGGGTACGTCCGGAACTGAAGCGTATTGCCGACCGCTACGGCGCGAGGATCAAGATTGCCGAATTGCCGCCCGGCCCGCCGGTTCTGAGCACACTGGTTGCAGAAATTTACGGCCCGGACACTTCCCGTCAGATTGAAATCGCGAGACAGGTTCGTGACATATTCGAACAGACGGAAGGAGTGGTCGATGTGGACTGGTTTGTAGAGGCGGATCAGCACAAAATATCATTTGTCGTCGATCGTGCCAGGGCGTCCCAAAACGGCATCACCACCGGAGATATCGCCACCAGCGTGCAGATCGCCCTGGGCGGAAGGTCGGCCGGTGTGGTGCATATGGAACGGGAAAGGGAGCCTGTGGAAATATTTTTGAGAATGCCGCTGGCACAAAGAGCAGATCTGTACGCACTGCAGACACTCATGATTCCCTCGCCTGCCGGTGGTGCCGTATCGCTTGCAGAGCTGGTCACCTGGCATGAAGGCATTGAAGAAAAAACCATCTATCATAAAAATCTCAAGAAGGTCACGTACGTGACAGGTGATGTGGCGGGAACGGAAGAAAGCCCTGTTTATGCCATCCTGAAGATGAAAGATGCGATAGCATCGCTCGCGCTTGCTGAAGGTTATGAACTGAAACAATACTCATCGAAGCAGCCGTGGCTTACCAACCGCTATGCCATGAAATGGGACGGAGAGTGGCACATCACCTATGAAGTGTTTCGCGACTTGGGCATCGCCTTCGCCGTCGTGCTGATCATCATCTATATACTGGTGGTGGCCTGGTTTCGAAGCTTCATCACGCCCCTTGTTATCATGACTCCCATTCCTCTTACGCTTGTGGGAATATTGCCCGGACACTTGGCTTTCGGCGCTTTTTTTACAGCCACCTCCATGATCGGATTCATCGCCCTGGCGGGAATTGTCGTGCGCAACTCGATTTTGCTCGTTGATTTCATACAAATGGAGTGGCGCCGTGCGGGAGATCTGGCAGGGGCGGTGGTCCGTGCCGGTGCGGTGCGCTTCCGCCCCATTGTGCTCACTGCGGCGGCAGTGGTCGTCGGCTCGTTTGTCATGCTGTTCGATCCTATCTTTCAAGGGCTGGCCATCGCCTTGATGTTCGGCGCCGTAGCATCAACGGTCCTCACGCTCATTGTTGTGCCGCTTTTGTACTATGAGTTGTTTAAAAACAAACCGGCTCCGGGCACAACACAAAAGAGTGAGGAGGAGGCGCGGCAAGAGCAGGCTTCCTGACAAAGGGCTCAACCAGCGGGGGCAGACGGGCTCGCTCTCCCGCACTATCTGAAGAAGATAAGAGTGGAAGCGGCAAAGAAGATGCTCGAAACACAAAGCACCACCTTCGAGGAAATCAGCTACCGCAGCGGCTATGAAAACCCCGGGCATTTCCGGGAGATTTTCAAAAAAACATACGGGGCTTTTGCCCGGCCACTACGAACGCTACTTCAGAGGCGAGCGTTGAAGGCAAAGGTTCAAACCGTCTGCTGCACGCCTGCCAACAGGTTTGGCGGGAGAAATATGCTGATTTAAGGCGTCCGTTATGGTATGAAATCCCTCAAGAAAGGTCATCTGGCTTATCCGATTTGAACCAAACGTCAAGGAGGAGAAAAACTATGAATGTCTTTCGTCAAAAAAGATGGTCGCCATATGCGGCGGGCGCACTGGCCGGGTTGCTCCTGGTCCTGTCCGTAGCGGTGGCGGGCAAGTACTTCGGTGCGTCCACGACTTTTGTCCGTGCCGCCGGTTTTGCCGAGCAGGCCGTAGCTCCGGATAAAGTCGCGGGAATGGAGTAT
>CAYWRV010000111.1:0-6799 GCA_964460865.1 uncultured Smithella sp.
TTGCAGGGACAGGCAAAGTACTTTGAAGATGCCCTGACGGACGTTAAAAAGCGCCTGAGCGAATTGGAGAACCAAAAATAAAACAGCGGGAGCTCTTCCCGCAAGACACACGGGCCGGTTGGCAGATCATTCCAGCCGGCTCATTCTTTTTCATTAAAGCTTACCGGCATTGACCCGGATCAATGATTTTCACCGGCAGCGCTGCTATGCTATAAAATAATGAATATGCTGGTGCGGATAAACATAAAAAGCCGGTGCTCAAATGATCCCCGGCTCAGATAATTAAACCCCCATCGTTTTTTATGGACGATACAGATCAGATAAACCAAATAAAAATATTCAATGACGATGAGCGAAATTAAAAAGATCGGACTTAAATACTGCGGCGGGTGTAAATCCGAATATGACCTGGTACAAACGGTTGCCTCCATCTCTGAAAGGCTCAAAGGAAAAATTGAATTCGTCCCGCACAGCGACCGGGAGGCCTCGGGAACTCTGATTGTTGCCGGCTGCGCTACCGTCTGTGTGGATCGTACACCTTTCGCGGGGTGCCCGATTTGGACCATAACCAATCCGCGGGAAGCGGAACTTTTTGTCGAGCTCATACAAAGTATGCACAAGGAGAGCTACGACACAGCCGAAAATTCGCCCTCTTATTGCGCCCCTTGACGAAAAGATGACAGGTATTAAATTTTAAATCGAAAACGAAAACAGAAAGGAAAATATTATGCCGCTTTATGAGTATAAATGCAGTGAATGCGGTCGGAATTTTGACCGGCTGGTTTCCATCTCGGAGGCATCGAAAAATCAGGTCTGCCCTCACTGCGGCGGGAAAAACACTAAAAAGCAGCTTTCCGTTTTTGCCGCCAAATCATCTTCCCCGACGTTTAGCGCTCCTCCAGCCGGCGGCTTTACGTGAGGGACAAGCGGTTGTTGATCGCGGTCTGCGGTCCCCGATTGTTGCTTTACCGACTCTGAGCGCCAACTCTTTTTCGCTTCCGGAATAAACAAAGCCGGCCACCGTTTATAAACGGAGGCCGGCTTGCCATGTTCAAACCCGCCTGACTCCCTAGCTGTTAAATAGATATCGGGAATTTTGGATGTTACGTTTTCGGACATTCCCGGGAAGTCCTCCGGTAATTCTCAAGTTTCGCCTATTTCGGTTTTTCCCCGCCTTCCGCTTTGGCCACGGGAGCGTCAAGAGCATCTTCATCCGGTTTTTTCTTTAAGCATTCACTCATGAATGCTTTGCGCTCGTCACCCTTGAGACCCTTGGCCTTGGCTTCGGCATTGCAGACTCTCATTTTCTCATACTGGGCCTGCTGTTTGGGGCTCGCTGCCTTCTTTCCTGGATCGGCCGCCAAAGAGCCGAACGCGATCAGCACAGCTGCTAAAATCGATACTGCAAACACACTGATTTTAATGCTTCTTTTCATACTTTCCTCCTTGAAAGTTAATTCAAGAGGCACCGCAAATGCGTCAAAAGCAAAGGTAAACAAAACCTAACTTCCGGCCTCCTGTCCAACTAAATCTATTGAATATTTTACTGGGGAAAACTGAAAGTTCTTATTAAAAGAAGAGAGCAAAAATGTCAAGCAATATTTAACAAAAAGCGGACTTTCAGTCCCGGTGAACGTGTTTTGCCTGGTAGCGGATCGGGATATGATCAACGCTGAGGCCTTGACCGGATCCGAAGGACGGGATATCCCTTACATCCCGGGAAGCCGCACGAGAAAAAACAAAGAAGTGCAAAATGATGTTTTCCTGCGCGGCGGCCGTTACAAAGAAGTTTATCCGGAAACCAGATACCGCCCCTCTTCTCCGACGATCCGGAGAATCATGTAACCGCCGCCGATTTTCAAATTACAAAATGCGGTGCCAATAACTTTTCGGGGGCACTTATCTATGAAATATCGTTAAACATTTTTTTGCAATTGTTAAAGATCAATTAAATATAAATTTCCCCGAAAGACAGTTGGATCAGGCCGTCAGGAGCGGCCGCTTTATCTGTCTTCCCCTGCCTCCGCCCGACGAACTCCGGCCATCACCACCACCGGAGGCGGCCGTACCTGTGAGAATGGCGGCAAGCTCCGCGACGAAAGATTCCATAAGGCTTGCCTGACTCTTGAGCTCCTCGGCGGCGGCGGTCTCTTCCGCGCTGGAGGCGGACTGCTGAACAACCTTGTCCATTTCAGACACAGCCTGATTAATCTGAAAGATGCCCTGCGCCTGCTCGCCCGAGGCGGCCGCAATCTCTTCCACAAGCTGAGTCACCTTGCGGGATATTTCCACATTGGACTGGAAGGCGTCGCGGGTTTTAAGGGTCATCTCCTGTGTGCTTTTGACCGCCTGAATGGTATTCTCAATGAGAGCGGACGTATCTTTGGCGGCCGCCGCCGAGCGCATCGCCAGATTGCGCACCTCGTCGGCGACGACGGCAAAGCCCGCCCCCGCCTCACCGGCTCTGGCCGCCTCCACTGCGGCGTTTAGCGCCAAAAGATTGGTCTGGAAGGCTATTTCGTCAATATTTCTGATTATCTTGCCCGTTTCTTCACTTGTTTTCATGGCCGTCTCCACCAGACCCGCCGTCTGCTCCACATGATGATTGACGTTATCTACCACCTGGGCCATTTCAGCCATCAGCGACTTGGCCTGTCCGGCATTATCCGCATTCCGTTGCGTCATCGAGGACATCTCTTCAAGCGAGGCGGAGGTTTCTTCCAGAGAGGAGGCGGCCACATGCTCGGCGCCGTTTTGTATACCCGTGTTGGCGCGCGTGATCGGATTTGTGATGGAGCGGCTGATGAAAAAGCCCAGAATCAAGGCAAACGCCAGCCCGGCAATGATGCCTACTGCCGCCACACTGTTGTTCACACTCATTTTCCTGGCAGTTTTTTGTTTAGCGGTTTGAATGTGCTGGTCGACAAGCGGGCGGATCCGGGCGAAAACCTGCTGCACATCGCGGAGTGCCGGGTCGGTGCGGGACCTGAAAGCTTCAAGCGCCTCTTCGCGGTTTCCGTTTTTAAGTGCCTGTTCAACCGCAATTGCCGATGCGTGCAGCTGCTGGTGTGGTTCATCCATTTTTGCAAACAACTCCCTGAGGGCCGGGATTTCTTTTTCGGCCTTTTGGCGTGCATCGCTCGAACGCCAGTGTCCGAGCGCGCATTTATGATGGTCAGTTTCCACGCCCAGGTCGGTGAGCGATTCGTTACGCTGAAACTGGCCCACTTTCCGCACCCACACCAGATGATCGATTTCCTTGGCCAGCATCTCTTCCGTAATGCCGTGCGCGTTGGATAATTCATGGTTGGCCTGCCCGGTGCTCCATGAGCTGTATATTCCACTGAGCCTGACGAGTAAAATAATGGCGGCCATCAGACCGAAGCTCATCATAAGTTTTTGCTTCAGATGGTATTTTTCATGTTCACACAAGCTCCCGATAGCTTGTATTTGTTGTATCCGCAAAGGACAGATAAAAATTACGTGTTTTCAATCACAATGCTCTTATCGGGCAATAAACCGGAAACTTTAAAAACATCAGCCGCTGTATTGTATCTGTATTATTTGTTTGGGTATTTAACTGGCAGAGCGCTGTTTCAAGTTTTTCCTTGCTTAGTTGGCGCGGCTGAATTAAATGAATTCCATACTTATAAGAGAGGTTTATAGATTTATGACTGACGAAACTTCCCGTGGTGAGACGGACCTGCCGGCAAGTGATGAGCTCGGCGATGTCCGCCTCGATGAGCTGTCCGGCCCGTTGCAGGAGGCGTGTGCCCGCGCCGGCTGGAAATCGCTGGTGCCGGTGCAGGCCAGGGCGATTCCCTACCTGCTGGCCCGACGTGATGTGATGATACAGTCGCGCACCGGCAGTGGGAAAACCGGCGCGTATCTACTGCCGATCATGCAAAATGTGGATGTTGAGAAAAAAGCGGCCCAGGCGCTGGTGCTGGTGCCGACGCGCGAACTGGCGCTGCAGGTTTCCCTGGAGGCAAAGCTCCTGGCCGGTGACACAGAATTTAAGACCGCCGTCGTTTACGGAGGGGTCGGCTACGGCGCCCAGCTCGAGGCATTCCGCCAGGGGGCGCAACTTGTGGTCGGCACGCCCGGTCGCATTCTCGACCACCTGCTCAAGGATACCCTGTCGCTGGATAATTTACGGATTCTTGTTTTTGACGAAGCCGACCGGATGTTGTCGATGGGCTTTTATCCCGATATGGTGAAAATCCGCAAATACGTGCCCATCGGCAAAATCGCCAGCAGCATGTTTTCCGCCACCTACCCACCGCAGGTCGTGCGGCTGGCCGATCAGTTCCTCAAAAGCCCCCGGCTGTTGAGTTTAAGCGGCGACCAGGTGCATATTGCGGAGATCGAGCATGTGTTTTATGTCGTGCCGGGGATGCGCAAGGAAAGGTCGCTGGTGCGTATCATTGAAATTGAAAATCCCGCCTCCGCCATCATTTTTTGCAACACCAAAGACGCGGTTCATTATCTGTGTATCGTTCTGAAGCGTTTCGGCTATGACGCGGACGAACTGAGCTCCGATCTGGCGCAGACGGCCAGAGAGAAAGTGATGGCGCGTGTGCGCCGCGGCGCGCTCAGGTTTCTGGTCGCCACCGATGTCGCGGCACGCGGTATCGACATCCCGGAGTTGTCGCACGTCATCCAGTATGAGCCGCCGGAGGACCCGGAGGCCTATATTCACCGGGCCGGACGCACCGGCCGGATGGGCTCCGGCGGCGTGGCCATTTCATTGGTGGCGGAGATGGAGAAGTTCAAGCTGCAAAGCATCGCCCGCCACTACAATATCCGTATGGAGGAGAGGCAACTGCCGGGCGACGAAGAAGTCGAACAGGTGGTTGCCCAGCGGGTCACCGCCCTGCTGGAGGGGCGCCTGCGGGTGCGTGACAACCTGCAACTGGAGCGGATGCGCAGATTTTTCCCGCTGGCGCGGCAACTCGCTCAGTCGGATGAGGGCCTGTCACTCATGGTCATGCTGCTGGATGACTACTATCAGCAGTCGCTGCATGCGCCTCCACCCCAGCCCGCCCCCGAACCTGACGGGAAAGAGGCGTTGAAAGCTCAATCCACCCTCAAAAGGAAAAGGACACGCCCCCGAAAAAGAAAAGAGCAAAGGACGTAACCATGATGAACCTGCGCCCATACTACCTGAAAATATTTTACCTCCCTGCCGTTTGCTTTTGTGTTGTTGCCTTGCTTTCATGCAGTCTTGTTCGCAAGGAAACACCGCCCGAGTCTCCGCCCAAACAGGCGAAAATCGCCGTTGTGCTGGGTGCGGGAGCCTCGCGGGGCTTTGCGCATATTGGCGTGCTGAAAATTCTCGAAACCCATCGCGTGCCGGTGCATATGGTGGTTGGTACCAGCGCCGGAGCTTTTGTCGGGAGCCTCTATGCCTATGGCTTAAGCCCATATGAGTTGCAGTCCATCGCGCTGGGCATACAAAGAGACGATGTGGCCGATTACATCATTCCTGACAATGGTTTCATCAAAGGCGAGAAGCTGGAAAATTATGTCAATTACCGTGTTAAATTCACCCCGCTCGATAAACTTAAAATTCCATTTTACGCTGTGGCCACCAACATACAAAACGGCGAGGAAATGATTTTCGGCCGGGGCAATACCGGCCGTGCCGTGCGGGCGAGCTGCGCTATACCCGGTATTTTCAATCCCGTGATCATCGGTGAAAATATGTATGTGGACGGGGGAGTGGTCAGTCCCGTGGCGGTCCACGCGGCCAGACGTCTCGGTGCGGATATCGTCATTGCGGTGGATATCTCCTCGGGCGTCACCCCGACCGCACCGACGGGAACGCTTGAAACCATTATGCAATCGGTGGATATCATGCACAACAAAATGTCGGTGATCCAGCTAAAAGGTGCAGATGTAGTCATCAGACCAAAAGTCACGCATATTGGTTCAGGCGATTTTACAAAAAGGAACGAGGCGATCATGGAGGGGGAAAAAGCCGCCGCCGCGGCCATGCCGGCGATAAATGAAATTCTGGATGCCATGAGGCGCGACGGGAAATTGCCCTGAAAATTACGGTAAGTAAAAAAGAATGTAAAACACCGGAAAACTCATGTTTTCATAGTCATTGACACACCGGGACGGGTATTGTGCGCTTATTCATTTGTTATATGGGGAGATTTACTGTATAGGCGCTGACTTTATTGCTGAATAACAAGGGGGAAGGAAAGGGGGAAATCATGAATAAAACAGTTTGTCGGGGTGATCAGTCAAAGCGGCTCGTGTTCGGGTGGCTTGGCCTGTTTTTTCTTCTGGCTCTTATTTTTGCCGGCTGCGGCGGAGGGGGAGGTGATTCCGGTGGCTTTATTCTACAGGATGAACCGCCGCCGGCCAGCTCCGCCAAGGACATCACCGCTTTTTCCTTCGGCGCTTCCGGGAATGCCGGTTTGCCGGCCGATGCCGCAGGTGTCATAACCGGTAGCAATATCACCGTAACCCTCCCAGTCGGCGTCAGCCGGAACCCACTTGTCGCCACATTCACCACAACGGGGGAGAAGGTTTTTGTTGATTCTGTCATGCAAACCAGCGGCGTGACGGCAAACAATTTTTCAGGCTCTGTTACCTATACCGTTGAAGCTGAGGATGGGACGAAAAAAAATTATACAGTTACGGTAACCAACGCTCCGAACAACGCCAAGGACATTACCGCTTTTTCATTTATGAGAGCAAACAACAGCAGCTACCTGTCGCAGGATGTCTACGCTGCCATTTCCGGCACGAACATCTTGGCCACCGTTCCCAACGGAGTGGATCG
>CAYWRV010000112.1:0-6754 GCA_964460865.1 uncultured Smithella sp.
CCTGTTACGGCCGGTTCTTTTTCGCCGTGTGGTCTTTTCCCGTGTAGTAGTTGATCCACGAAGAGCTTTGATAAAGGTCCCAGTTGCAGGGGGGGATGATTCCTTTTTCCAGAGACTCCTCTTCGCCGTACTTGCCCAGACGGGCATAGGCCCGGACAAAAACGCATTTTCGCTTTTCCGGATATACTTCACACCAGCCGCGAAAGCTCCCGCCGCAGGGGCCGTTCCGCTGATTTTTGGGGCACTGGGACATCGGGCAAAGGTACGCCAGATCGATAAGGGCGCAATCGCCGCAATCACGGCAGTCAAAAAGAGTCACCTTAGTCAGATGCTCCAGCTTATGAAAGAGGCTCTCCACTTTCGAGCCCTCGATTTTTTTACTGATGTTTTTCATCAGCGGGTATAAATTTTTGTCAGGCTCAAACATAAGCCGGTGAAAAAACCGTGAAAGTCCATAAGTCAGCCCGGTGGGTACATCAGGCGACCCTGCCTGCCTTTTTGACTGTATTTCACGGTTTAAACCGGTTTCCGGGTCTTTTTCAAAGTAATAAAACCCGTTCTCCACGGGATAGTCAAAATACTTTACAAGATCCGGCCAGGCGGGGGCAAGCTCTTCACCCAGGCGGATTACCTCTTCCACCTGCTCATATGAGATATTGTGCCCTCCGATATGAACGCCGCTATAGCCAATACCTTTCAGGAGAGCGTACATCCGGGCGGCACGCAGGATCCTCGCCTGGACGCCCTTGTCTGGAGCGCTCCTCTCGCGGTCGATGTCTGCAAGGAGTTTGTCCGTAACCACGCAGCCGGGAAGATCATTCCGGTTCATCATCCCTGCCGCTCCGAAAGGCAGGATGTAGATGTTGCCGATGAGCGGCACATCAATAGCATTTTGTTTCATGAACAGGAGCACTTCATGAAACTTCCGCGCGTCGTAACCCAGCTGCGTGACAATGAATTGTGCGCCTGCCTCGATTTTCTTTTTCAGCTTGTAGTATTGGAGCATCTGTTCCGCTTGTGTCGCCTTGAAGGGTGAAACAACCGCGCCGGCGAAAAAATCGGAAGGCTGATGCCGGATGGTCCCTTTCGGGCCGGGATATTCCAGACCGCGGTTCATTTCATTTATCAGATTCAATGTGTGGATGGGATCAAGATCAAAGACAGGCGCCGGCCTTCCCTTGAAGCCGGAGACCGGATAGTCGCCGGTCATCACCAGCAGGTTACGTACACCCGCACGGTCGAGCGCGTAGAGCTGACTTTCCATCTGGCTGCGGTTTTTGTCTTTAGAGGTGAAATGAACCAGCGGCTCGATTCCCTGTTTCACTATTTCCATACCGATGCAGTCGGCCGTAAGAGCCGGTGTGCCGCCGGGATTGTCCGTAATGGTGAGGGCGGCAATCTTTCCGCCGGCCGCAGCCTGACCTGCCAGCAGCAGGGCCTTTTCCTGCGGCTGTTCTTTGGCGCCTCTGCCCGGAACAAGTTCCCAGGTAACGGGAAAGACGGACGGATTCAGTAGTGCCTTTTTAAAAAGGTTGGACGGCAAGGTTTTGCTCCATATTGTTGTTTGGCGAAGCGAAAATCGCATTTACAAAAGCCGTTGTCAACCCTTTTAATTGGACGCCACAGAATGGTTGTCCGTCTGCTTTTCGAGAAACATCTGTCGGGTAAAGATATGATTATGTGTCAGCGATGAGGTTTGGATTTGAAATTAATTACCGCTCTTTTATGAAAATGATAAAGTCGCCATCTAAATCCATCATCTTGTGTATGCAGCAAGAGCCGTGGATTTACGGCAGTGTTATTCGACTTACAAGTGAAAGGTTTTAATCCTTTCCCGCCCATGATTCTGTGCGACGGATATCTCCATTTTTTTAGCATAATTGTTGCAGTTGGCGTAAAAGTTTGTTAATTTGCCGCATGCTTTCACTGCGAGCGCATCAAATACGACAAATATTTTTTGCACTGTTGATTATAGTGGCTCTGCCTGGGTCCGGTCGGGGATTTGCCGCTACGGAAATATCGAATGTACGCTACTGGGCAGCGCCCGATCACACGCGCGTAGTCTTCGATCTCAGCCGGGAGCCTGATTATCGCTACAGCATGAGTGATAATATTCTTGTACTTGAATTCAGCGACACATTTTTTACGAAAACTCTATCCCGGGAAATGCAAATTAACCAGCCGGGTATTGCGGGGATTGTTTTCAAGCAGGCTTCCGACGGCTCCTGCAGGGCAGAGCTGCTTTTGACTGAGTACTCTAAAGTGGAAGTCTTCAAACTCAAGAAATTCATGGGGAAGCCCGACCGCGTGGTTGTGGATATTATTCTTCAACAGACCATCCCGGAAGAAGCACCTCCGGAGTCACAGCTTACAATTCTGAAAAAGAGAGTGATTGTGATCGATCCGGGGCATGGTGGCGAAGATCCGGGCGCCATAGGCGGGAACGGGACCTATGAAAAGCATGTTGTGTTGGCCATCAGCCGGGAGATCAAAAAAGAGATCGATAAAATACCCGGTTACCGGGCGATATTAACGCGCGACGGGGATTATTATGTGTCGTTTAGAAACCGCCTGGAAACGGCCAGACGGGTCAATGCAGACCTTTTCATAAGCGTGCATGCCGACGCGGCCCGCAATCGCCAGGCCAGAGGGAGTTCTGTTTACTGTCTTTCCACGCGCGGCGCCAGCAATGAGGCAGCCAGAGTGCTCGCCAACAATGAAAACCTCTCCGATATCATCGGCGGCGTGCCCAACGGCGAGAGCAACAATCAATCCGATGAAATTGTCCTCAATATGTTTCAGACCCATACGATCAATATGTCGAAGACTTACGCGTCGGATCTGCTCGACCAGCTCGGCCGTGTACACTGTCTGAAATATCCCATTTTTCACGAAGCCCCTTTCCGTGTGCTTAAACTTCTGGATATCCCGGCCGTCCTTCTGGAAACAGCCTATATATCCAACGCAGAAGAAGAGAGGCTGCTTAAAAAAAGCATTTTCCGTAAAACCATCGCCCAGGCGGTGGCCGCATCCGTGGGCAATTTTTTTGGCGTTGCGACAGCGGAGGCTGCGACAGCGGAAAGCCCGACGTCGCAGAGCAGCACATCTGTGAACAAAGTAAAAAACAATGATCCGGTGGAATTCGTAAAAACTTCGCTCTACACGGTAAGGCGCGGCGATAATCTGTCTGCTATTGCCAGAAAACATGACACAAGCCTGACGGTTCTTTTGAAACTCAACAAAATGCAAATGAACGACCGGCTGTTTGTCGGTCGGAAAATAATTGTACCTGTGCGTGGCACGCAGGAGCTTGACGTAGCACAAAGACAACTTAGAAAATATACAGTGAAAGACGGAGACACGCTTTTTTCTCTGGCCAGAAGCTGTTCCATTACAGTTGATGAATTAAGACGGCTAAACAATATGTCGGAGAAGGATGTGCTTCTTTCCGGCAGCAGGATCAACCTGCCTGAATAACGCATCCTGTAACGGAGAGACGTCCGCGTATTTGGCCGGACGGGTTGAAAGCTCACGGAAAGTCAGACAGAGAGCTGCAGGGCGGGTACCCGGGAAACTGTTTCGCGGGAGGGGTGAAAATACTCCTCAGGCGGCCCCGGCCGTCAAACAGCTTGAAAAAAGGGATGCCCTTATTGTCAACGTATAAAACGAAACTCATACTGACCGCTTTCATGTTTTTGATTTTTGCCTGTTCCAATACCGGTACCGGGAAAAACGACAGGCGCCTGCAGGTTGCCGTGTCTGTATTCCCTTTGTACGATTTCGCCACTATGGTCGGAGGAGACAAAGTAGCGGTGAGGCTGCTTATTCCTCCGGGAACCGGCGCCGATGATTATGAATTGACCAAACGGGATATTGAGGCGGCGGTCACGGCCGATGTTTTTCTGTTTGTCAGTTTTGAGATGGAGCAATGGGTCTACAAAATAATAAATGCCGCGGCGGAAAAAACCAATATGCTTGCCGTGGAAACAGGCCGGGGCGCTTTTTTGCTGCCCGCATCACCGCCGGGACAGGCTCAAGCGGATTTTGCCCCCGCGTCTCCGGACAAAGAGCAGAAAGAGGGCATAGGCTATGATCCGCATATCTGGCTTGATTTTCAAAACGCACAGACGATGGTTGAAAATATCATGACGGCTTTTATCAACAAAGATCCGACGAACGCAAAACATTACAAAAGAAATGCCAAAATCTGTAAGCTCAGACTGGCCAGGCTGGACGAAAAATACAAGACACAGTTGTCCGTTTGCGCGACACGGGCCGTTTTATATGCCGGTGACTGGCCGTTTGCCTATCAGGCGCAAAGATACGGCCTGTCGTACCTGCCAGCCTATGATACTTCCACCGGCCAAGAACCCTCGGCGGGGGAAATGCTCAATCTCATCAGTCAAATCAGAAAACAAAAGTTCAGACACATTTACTATGGCGGCCGGACAGTTCCTCAAATAGTTGAGTCGATTGCCCAAGAAACAGGCGCGGTGTTGCTCAAACTCAGTGACGGTCAGAATGTCCGTCAGGAGGAAATTGATGGCGGCATAACTTTTGTCGGATTAATGGAAAAAAATCTTGAAAAATTGAAAACAGGAATGGCCTGTCCATAGGTATGCCTGTCAAACCAGCGACGAACTTCCAAGTGAGTCAGACAAAACATCAGGTGAGGCCGCAAGATCATTTGCAATAAACATGATTCATCTTCGTAAAGGGGGTGTAGATGTCCGTTATTAAGGCGACAGCAAGTAGATCCAACTTATTGTTCATCATGGCTGTGGTGCTGGGCCTGTACCTGCCCGGGGCCGGGGCGCTTGCCCACATATTGGTTCTGCCGGCGCTGGCGGTGGCTCTGGGTGTGACTCTTTTGCGTTTTCCCGCCGGTTACGTGAAGAAGCCCGGAGAGCTCCTCGCCGGCACTCTGTGGGGTATTTTGATGAATTATCTCGTTTTGGGCAACCTGATTATTCTGGGCGGCCTTTTTTTGATACAGGATGAAAAGTTCTGGGAAGGGCTGGTTTTACTGGCGGCCGTTCCTCCTGCCGCCGTTGTTTTGTCACTGGGTGAGAAAATCAAATCTGCCAAAGGCTTGATCATGGCCGGCTTTGCAGGCACGTATGCGGGAGCGTTGATACTGATTCCCTTGATCGGAATCGCTTTTTTAAAATTTCTTCCCGTTCACTATGACCGGCTGATCATTTTGCCCTTCGGGCTCATTATACTGCCGCTTCTCATCTCCCGTTTTTTAGTTGATCAGAATCTGGATGAATGGGTAAGAAAACATGAAAGGATAATCGCGGACATCTGCTTTTTCATTGTATTTTACGCTCTGGCTGCCGGCAACGCGCAATTAATCAGGCAATGGCCCGAAGACATTGTCGCCATGGCGGCAATCGCTTGCGGGGCGAGTGTCATACCGACACTGTTTTTATTGATTACAGGGCGTCTGTATAAACTTTCTTACGCGGGCGTGTCTTCGCTCATGCTTTTGGCGACGATGAAAAATTGCGGTCTGGCGGGCGGCATCGCCATTTACGTTTTTAACAATGAAGCGGGCGTGCCGGCGCTGGTTTTTGCGGTTTTTATGTTTCTTAATATACTGTGGCTGAAATTCCGGGGTATTTATCATCAATGGCGGCAGCCGGCGGATGAGGCAGAGACGGCCGAGGGTATTTGACAAACCGGGCAAAGTGTCTATATTTTAACTTCATTACATAATGAAAGGAGAAAACCATGGCCATACAACTGCCCGAACTGCCCTATGCCAAAGACGCACTGGCGCCCCATATCAGTTCCAACACGCTGGAGTTCCACCACGGCAAGCATCACCGAGCTTATGTGGACAATCTCAACAAACTGATTGCGGGGACACAACTGGAAAACAATAAACTGGAAGAAATTATTAAAACAGCCGCGCAGGACCAGACTAAAGTAGGTATTTTTAACAATGCCGCCCAGGTCTGGAATCATACATTTTACTGGAATTGCCTGAAACCGGGAGGAGGCGGCGCACCGTCGGGGCCGATCGCGTCAAAAATCAATGAAGCTTTCGGCAGTTACGAGAAATTTGTCGAGGAGTTCAAAAACGCAGGACTCACCCAGTTCGGCAGTGGATGGGCCTGGCTGGTGCTGGAGGACAATAAATTAAAGGTTACCAAAACATCCAATGCGGACACGCCGCTTGCACACGGGCAAAAGGCTCTTCTGACCATTGACGTCTGGGAGCATGCCTATTATCTGGATTATCAGAACCGCAGGGGTGATTATCAGTCGGCAATTATTCAAAATCTGATTAACTGGGATTTTGTCAACGCGAATTTAGGCTGATGCTCGATCATTTCGACCGGGTCTCTCCTCCGGACTGACGACCCCGGCAAAAAATGTAAAAAACCCGTTATAAAAAGAAGGGGAAACCGCTTGCGGCTCCCCCTTCTTTTTATGCAAACACTTGCAGGATTGCTATTGTTTTTTATCTACCCGGTCTTTCAACTCCTTGCCTACTTTGAAAAAGGGAAGCTTTTTGGGTTCTACTTTGATTTTTGTGCCGGTTTTGGGATTTCTCCCCGTATAGGAGCCATATTCTTTGACAACAAAGCTGCCGAATCCTCTGATTTCGATGCGGCCGCCGTTTTTCAATTCATCGGTGAAACCTTTAAAAACCAGGTTGACAACGTCAATTGCCTTTTTTTCAGTCAAATTCATTTTCTTGCTTAAAGCTTCAATAAGACCGGATTTATTCATAGAGCCTCCT
>CAYWRV010000113.1:0-2131 GCA_964460865.1 uncultured Smithella sp.
TTTCCATGAAGGCGTCGATCCGTGTGGCAATCTGGCTTTCAGAAAAGCTGCGGTCATCGACCATGTCCGCCTCCAGCATCAGACAGGGGATGCCCCTTTGTTCTCCCACAATCCTTTCGATATCGAGCTGGCCGAAGGAATATGGCTTGCAACTGCGGTTGGAGTGCAGGACAAGACCGTCCACGTCATATTTGTCGATCATTTCGATGACAGTTTTGGCCATTTCATCGACACCGATGTTCAGATAGATCCTCGTGTAGGCTTCCGCCATGGAATCGATAAAACGGTTCTCGTCGATATACTTCATCGAACCACACCAGGCAGAGGTGTATGTGTCCGCTACCAGGCAGGCATTGTGCGAGGCGAATTTCTGCGACAACCAGCGCACGCGCGGCCAGATGGGGATGTTGTCCCACAAAAGCCGGTATTTTTCATCAGGCACCACACCGATGCCCCTGGCCACGCGATCTTTCATCTGAGCCAACAGGTTTTGGTAGTAGCGAACCGCCGTTTTCGTCCCCCGGAGCGTCACGATCAGCGCCAGGTGGTAAAAGGCGTCAAATGCGCTCATCGGTGCCGGCCGTGCGGCCGCCGTATCGAGCACCGCCTGCCAGAGCTTCTGTCCCTCGAAAGACAAAAGCCCGACCTGGCGGAGACGTTCAAAATCATATTTTTTTCCGCAAACCCCTTCGATGAACTCTATGTATTCGTCGATCTGGGACCGAACATAGCGCGCCGCCTCGTCAAAATACCCAGTATGACAAAAAGGTGTATCGAGAATAAACAGGGGGACGTTGAAGTAGCGGGCCTGCGTTTCGTACCATTTGAGAACCGTCCCGCAGATGTTGTTGCAGCAAACCAGCATGTCGGGCCTGGGCAGGCCGCCGATGGGGCCTCCGTTGACGGTGGCGCAGGCGATGTCGGAGCGGGCATAGGAACACAGATCGTTGGAGTAGCCCATGGTCTCTGCCTTTTCGCAAAGCCCCGCCCCCATTTTGGAGGCTCCGATCATCGCGCCGTGGTTTTCCGGATAGATGGGAATGACGTCCATGGCGATGAGCGGCTCCACCGGACCGCCACTGGTGATCCAGGCCACTTTCCGGCCGGTGATTTTCGCTGATTTCGCCTCGCTGTAATAGACCATCATCAGGTCTTTCATCGTGGGGGCTTTTTTAAATTTCAAAGACAGCTTTTTGGCCTGACCGAACAGGTAAACACCAAGCGTTTTCATCGTGCCGGGATCCGACTGATTCATACCACCACCTCTTGCCAATTACCGACCGGCGAAACAGGATTTCCCGAAACGGCCGGGCAAAAACCGAAACTACAATATCTGAACAAAAGTCTCCAGACGCGTCTGCACCTGACCGCCAGCCTGCGACTGATCCTCAATCTCCAGAAGCAGGGAGGGAATTTTCTCCCGCTCCAGCATATCTCGCATGTAGGGGTAGTCAAACGCGTGCGGGTCGCAAAATTTGAGAAGAAGAAAGACAACACCGTCCGCCCTGCTGTCACGCACCGTCCGGATAATATTGTCGGCACGGCTGGTGATGCCGGTATGTTTTGCCGGACAGACGGCACGCTTTATCAAGCGATCAGCCATCGCTTCCAGAGGAGGGCGCGTCTCATCGACGAGGACGTCAAAGTAGCGCCGGCCCGTACACAGATCATCGCCGACCACAACGCCGCCCGCCTCTTCAATGGCGTCATAAATATCCGGGCTGGTGCAGACACCGCCGCAGATGACCAGCCTTTTTGCCTGCAAAGACCCCGCGGAGCCAACCTTTTTTTCCAGTCCGTCCACGATGGCTTCGAGACTTTCGCGGAAAACCTCACGCTCCACGATCATGGCCGCACGAACGATGGTATGATAATCCTTGCCGCTCATCACCTCCGGATGCTCGCAGCGCAGCCGGTAGAGTCTCTCCATAAGCGAACGGATCTCATTATAGAGTTTGACGGAACGGGCCAGATCTTCCCCGGTAATTTCTTTTCCGAGATGCCCCGCGAGGTCCGAACGGAATCTGTCCAGGACATCAATCATATATTGCCGGGCACTGGCCGTGGTGAGTTTCACCGGCAGGACAACGTCGGCATGAAAGGTTTTTGTCAGATTGATCCGCCATACATC
>CAYWRV010000113.1:2231-4687 GCA_964460865.1 uncultured Smithella sp.
CAAATTTTGTAAGTAGGGATAAGGGTTGTTGACGATGTTTTGCAGGTTGGCGATACTGTACATGGTGAGTTATTCCCGTTGCCCGTTATTTTGCTTATTCTAGGTAGCATAAAAACGGGCGGGGGCACAAGGAGAAAGGGCGCACCACTTGCCTTCCCCCTGCCGGATGCGTATCTACATGAATACCTTGATTAATATAGTTGCGAGCGTCAGGTAGGAGAAAAAACCGAACGCGTCGGTGAAGGCGGTCAAGAGTATATTGGAGCCAAGTGCCGGGTCCTGATTGAGCCTCTTCAAGGCCAGCGGGATGAGCACTCCCGCCATTGAGCCGGTGAAGACGCTGACTATCATGGCCAACCCCAGAATCAACCCCAGAATGGGAATCCCCTTCCAAAAATAAGCGATGATCGCAATGACAATGCCTACGGACACACCGTTGCTCACTCCGACGAGAATCTGTCGCAGTAGAACACGTTTACTGTTTTCAAACGTGAGCTCGCCCAGGGCCAGGCTTCTTATGACGAGAGCCAGTGTCTGTCCGCCGGAATTCCCGCCCAGGCCTGCGACGACCGGCATGAAAAAAACCAGGGCGACCATGCCTTTGATTGTGTCTTCGAAGTAGCCGATGACCAAAACGGAACTAAGCGCCGTAAACAGGTTCAGATAAAGCCAGGGGAGCCTTTTTTTCACCGCTTCGGACGCTTTATTGAAAATGTTGTCGTCATGTCCCAGGCCGGCAATGCGGAACATGTCCTCGGACGTTTCTTCCTGTATCGCATCCACGACGTCGTCGATGACGATCCGACCCAGCAGGCGCTGCTTCTCATCCACGACACCTGCTTCCACCAGGTCATATCTTTCGAACAGGCGCGCCACCTCTTCCTGGTCCATATCCGCCCTGACACTGGGGATGTCTCCATCAATGACATCAACGATGGGCGTAAAGCGCCTCATGGTGATCAGTCTCTGAAGCGGGACTGTGCCGACAAGCGAGTTTTCATCATCGACGACAAAAATGCTGTGGATGTTCTCCATTTCATCACGGGCATCCACTACGGCCTGGAAAGCATCATTGATGGTTGCGGTTTTTCTTACAGAGACCAGTTCCGACTGCATGATGCCGCCGGCTGTGTCGTCGGCATGTTTGAGCAGTTCCCGGACCTCTTGGGACTCTTCAGGTTCAATGGCCTCCAAGACGGCTTTGGCCTGATCCTCGGACAGCTCGGCGATAATATCCGCCTTGTCATCGGAGGCCATCTCTTCAATGATGTCGGTGAGTCTCTCCTGCGGAAGATCCTCGATGAGCTGCTCGCGTGAGCTGTCGGACAACTCCAGAATAACGTCGGAGGCTTTTTCAACATCAAGCAGGGAAAAAAGCTTCAGGCGATCGTCTTCATCGAGCTCATCGATGAGATCGGCGATATCAGCTGCGTGCATATCGGAAAAAAGATCGATAATATCGAACTCCCGATTCTGGCTGATCAGCTCCCTCAGGGTCTGCAAGGCTGTCTGTTCTTCTTTTTTGGCCTGCTTCATGACGCCGCCTGTTCATTTTTTGCTGACGTTTTTGAGCAACTCAGAATAAATCTGTAAAATCTTGTCTTCCGCGCTCGGGCGGGCCGGGAACCACAAAAATCCCCCGGCTGGCGCGGTCGTTTAACGTTTTCCGGCTGCGGGACTATAAAAAAGTTCCCCTGGTCTGTCAATATATTTATTAAATAAATCGAATAAATACCTTGTGCGAGGAGCCTGTCCGGCTGTTTGCCGGGTCAAAACATGAAAACCTGTGACACCGGACGCAGGATTAAATGAAACAGCAAATGTGAGAGCCGGAAAAGTCCGGACACTACCGCCATTACCTGCCTTCGTATGTGTTTTGATAAGCTCATTTATGACGTCAGGATTGATAGAAATCACCGGCAAAGCATGAACAGGCAAAGGCGGCGAAAACATGCGGCAGACTGGCCCTCTCGTCAGGTAGCATGACGAAGAATCACGTGCGTCAGCGTCAGGAGAAGAAAAGTTAAAGCACGAACAGGCCGATTATGTTATATTATTTGAAACCGTCTGCAAAAAAAGGAGAAAGACATGAAGTTAATTAAACCGCTACTGGCAGTTATTGCCATCATTTGTTTGGCGTCGTCACTTTCTTTTGCCGATGATCTCAGAAGGGAGAGCCCCTGCAAGGCGGATATTCAGAAGTTTTGTAAAAGTGTCCGGCCAGGCAAGGGAAGACTGCTTCGATGCATGCGCCAGTACAGCCACCACCTGACGGATGAATGCACACAGCATATAGCCGTCGTAAAAGAAAGCTCCGCACGGTTTAAAAAAGCCTGTAAAAAAGACATCGCACGCTTGTGTGCCGATGCGGGAAATGACAAGGGGGCCGTTTTCCGCTGCCTGGAAAAAAACCATGCCTCCCTGTCCGCCGTGTGCGCCAATCAGGTGAAATAAGA
>CAYWRV010000113.1:4787-6680 GCA_964460865.1 uncultured Smithella sp.
TGCCTCAAAATGGTCGAGCGCTGCGGCATGCGCAGACACGTCGTTTTCTCCAGCTTTGATCCCCGCGCCATTTCGCATATCAGGCAAATAGACAAAAGAGCGCCGGTTGCGGTTTTATTTGACAAAAAAATTGATAATGGCAGACTTGCCTCGGAAATTGTCGTGGCACTGGGGGCGGATGCGTTTAACTGCTCCCGGCGCGAGCTCACCGTAAAGAGACTCACCGACTTGAAAGCGCACAACATTCCCGTAAATGTTTACTCACCAAATGACGAGGAGGAAATGAGACGGCTCGTCTCCCGAGGTGTGAACGGTATCTTCACCGACCGTCCGGACATATTGAGGCGCGTACTGGAGGACGTCTGATGGAAAGTAATTTGCAGACTCCAGTGCAGCCGGATATTTCCAACGCCTTGATCCGCAGCATCATGATCGCGCTGGAGGTGATTTTCAAAGCGTCCGGTACCGATGTGCGTGTGCATGGGATTCAAAACGTGCCGGATCAGCCTGTTTTGTATGTCGTCAATCATTTCACGCGCATGGAAACCGTCATCATGCCGTATATCATAAAAAAACATCTCGGGATGTTTCCTCTTTCGCTTGCGGATGCCTCTTTTTTCACCGGCCGGCTCGGCCGGATCATGAGCCTTGTCGGAGGAATTTCCACCTCCAATCCCGACCGTGACAAAATCCTGATCAGGGCTTTGCTTACCGGCAGCAATCCGGTCATCATTTTCCCCGAAGGACGCATGATCAAAGATAAAAAAATCGTCGAACGGGGCAAATATCTGATAAATACCGCCACCGGCCGGCGGCCTCCGCACACCGGCGCGGGACGAATTGCGCTGCGCTCGCAATTCATCCGTGAGGAACTGCGCACTTTATTACAAAAAGGTGACAGTGAATCCGTCGCCCGGATCAGGCGCCACTTTCATCTGGAACCTGCCGATCTCGATTCAATCCTGGAAAAAGAAACCTTTATCGTCCCGGTGAATATAACTTACTACCCGGTGCGCGCCAAAGACAATGTGATCAGCAAACTGCTGAACCGTTTTGTGGATGACGTCAGCGCCCGCATGGAAGAGGAAGCCATGGTGGAAGGTTCGATGGTCGTGGACGGAGTTGATATCGACATCAATCTGGGCCGTCCCATTGCAGTTAAAAAGCACCTCGACGAGGCAAAAGGCATCCGCCCGATGCTCGCCAAAGATGGGCCTCACCTGGACCCTGCCGGACTGAAATATGCCGTCCCTTTCAAAATAATATACATAAAGTTGATGTATGAGTACATGCGCGCCATTTATGCCATGACAACGGTCAACCACGATCACCTCGCCGCCTACATCATCACGAAATACAGAAGATATGAATTTGCCGAGAGCGACCTGAAAAACCGGATCTACCTGGCGGTTGAACAACTCATGAAAACCGGCATCGCCAACTACCATCAGGCACTGGGGTATGATCAGGTTAATCTGCTTACCGACGAGGTGCATGAAAAATACGAAAACTTCATGCGCGATGCCATCGCCGACCGGCTGGTAACACGACATGAAGGCTTCATCATAAAAAACCGTCAAAGGTTCAGCAAAAAATTTCATTTTCACACCATACGCATAGACAACATCGTCGAGGTTCTGAAAAATGAAATAGAGCCACTCGGGGAGCTGACACGAAGACTCGATCGTCTCATGCTTTTACCTCGAGGTCTGGTCAGGCGGAAAATCAGGAACCACTTTCTGGAGGCCGACCGGCGCGCCTTTGAGGCTGATTATCAGCGTCATTATATCCACGAGGAAACAAAGCCCGCCCATATCGGCGCCCCGTTTCTATGGAGTTCGTTGTGTCGGAATCGTGGCGTCATTTTAGTGCACGGCTACATGGCGGCGCCGG
>CAYWRV010000114.1:0-6578 GCA_964460865.1 uncultured Smithella sp.
AAAACAATTGTAAAAGCTCACTATATGTGCCATAAGTCACACTCAATCAGCAGTAATTGATATTATGTAATTCCAGGCACAGAGTTTTTGGGCCAAATCTCGATACATTAATCGTATGGAGGGTGCATGAGCGGTTCACAAAAAATCGTAGTGCTGGTAATTTTCTCATTTGTTTTCACTGCCAACCACTCACATTCCGCCACACATACTGTTTCTGGGGACTGTTCGGCATCGGCAGTGCAGGCAGCTATCACTGCCGCCTCTTCAGGTGATATTATCTATGTTGCATGTACAGGAACCGTTACGTGGTCGTCACCAATTGTTTTATCAGGTGGTAAAACGCTACGTGCTGCTGGTGTTAAGGGATCCAGTGGTACGTCAGGAACATGGCCGCTCACTATCAATGTAACATTAACGGGCAGCAGTCCGTTAATCCAAATCACCAATGCGTCTAATCAGCCAATTAATAGAGTAACCGGATTTAAATTCCAGGGTTCCGGTGCACCATATTGGATCATTCGCGTGCAGGGAAGAGGAACCGGTACGGATGGCAAAGGCGCTTTCAGAATTGACAACAACTACTTCAACGAGGTTGGATATTCATCGCGGCTCATTTTTACGGATGGCACAACCGGTAAAATGACCGGTCTGGTTGATAACAACGTTTTTTATTATCTAAAAACCAGCACGCCAAAACCATATGGAAACAATTCATATCAAAACAGTTACAAAGGCAGCAGTTACACCTGCAATGGATATGATTCTTTAAACAGAGCTACCGGCTTCGGAACGGATGATTTTGTTTTCTGGGAAAATAATTACATGCAGGACACTGTCGTGGAGACATCTGGTGGTGGCGGCCGGGTAGTTCTCAGATATAACGAAGTAGCCAGCGATTATACGAATGGCAGTATGGGCGTTCTGGACGGCCATGGCGCGGACACCGCAGGCCATAATGCCTGTGGCATTGTTGCGAATGAATTTTATAAAAACACGGTTACGGGACCGTCCGCCTTTGCTCAAATCGTTGACATGCGCGGCGGCAAGTGGATGGTTCACAATAATACGACACAGTCCGGCTATTTGCAGATCAATGAATACCGTGTTTTTGGCCCCCAATATCTTGATTGGAAAACTTGCAACGGAACCTGGTGCTGTGACGCGCCCCGATGCGATATACAGGCACCCACAGCAAGTGACTTTTCAGCCTGTTACCCGCTTCCCAACCAGGTTCAAAGCACATATGTATGGAATAATCTGAAAAACGGCTCCAATATGACTCCCGCGCCAACGACAAGCACGGTGGCTGTCTATGTCGCCTTAAATCGTGATTACTGGATGCCCTCATATGGTTTAGAGGCCAACCTGCCATCAACTTGTTCGACAGGTGCTAATTACGGTGCTACCGATTCCGGTAAACTCTGGACTTGCACGTCAACAAACAGCTGGACATTGAAGTATACCCCCTTCACCTACCCCCATCCATTGAGAACCGGTGCAGATCTACCGCCAGCGCCCCCTCCCCCTGATACTGTTAAACATTACAACTTATCAATCTCCGTCTCCGGCAGCGGCAACGTTAAAAGCGAACAACCGGCTATTTCCTGCACTTCCGACTGTTCGGTAAGTCTTGAAGAAGTAACTTCGGTTACTCTGGAAGCCATCCCTGAAGACGGCTACACATTCGCCGGTTGGTCGAATGCTTGTTCGGGCACAGGCACATGCAGTGTGCAACTGACCTCAAACATGACGGTAGGGGCGATATTCAATCCAGTATCTGGCGGAGGCGACTCAACCATACCTGTTGTAGCAGGCGACGGGGGTGGAGGTGGCGGGGCCTGTTTTATTGCCACGGCTGCCTATGGTTCTTATCTTGACCCGCATGTGATGGTATTGCGACAGTTCAGAGATAATATTTTACTGACAAATACGCCGGGACGCGCGTTTGTAAAATTCTACTATGCAAATTCTCCCGTGATTGCCCAAATAATAAGTGAGTCTGAAGGACTGCGTTTTGTGACAAGGATTGCCTTAACTCCTGTTGTTTATGTGATGGCCTATCCTATTCCGGTGGGAATTATTTTCCTGTTTGTCATTATAGCCGTACCGCTTGTATTTTCCGGTAGAAAAAGAACTATGGCAAAGCCGAACTACGGTAGGCGATAAATATTTCAGGAGTGATACTATTTACAGAATCGCTGGCTTCAATAATGAGGTGTTATAAAGGATGGAGGTGTAATATGAAAGTCCTACAAAAGCTCTTTTTCATCACGATACTCCTGACATGTCTTTTTACAGCGGAAGCATTTGCAGCCTGTGGTGGTAGCAGCCCTAATTTGATAGCGGCGGATGCATCACGCACGGAAGTTGCCGCATGTGTCAACAAGGCTGCTCAAAGTGGTGATACTATAACCATTCCCGCAGGTTCTGCTTCGTGGACCTCTCCAATATCTGTTGGGGCGAAGTCTATTAACTTTGTCGGAGCCGGCATAGACAACACTGTGATAACACTCACCGGCGGTGGGTACACCCTGATTAACATGGGTGACAGCACCACCAGAATATCGGACATGACCTTTGTAAGCGGCGGACTCTTTATCGACGGTAAGGATTTTGTTGTTGCGCGTATGAAGTTTGTAAACCCAACTCAAGGTGGAACTTGGCGACTTGTCGAAGTGCAAGGGAGACATGGTTATCACCCTTATGGGGTTATTCACTCATGTATATTCGAGAATGCCACAATACTTATGGCATCGCTATATGACACGTTAGATAACATGGGGCCGACCTGGGCCTTGCAGTATCCCCTCGGCGACCCTAGAAACGTCGTGTATATAGAGGGTAATACATTCACAAAAACTCACGCCACTGTAATGAATGTCATAGACGGTAGATTCAGCGCAAGGCACGTTTTTAGGTTTAATAACGTAGTAAGTACTTCTACGGCTGGAGATGTCTCATTGTATATTGAAGCTCACTCTGTTCAAAACTCAACGTGCCTTCGCGGGTACATGCGGTGGGAAAATTATAACAATGTCATCTCTACCGCAGCAAACCCCACATGGACTGCCTTCTCCATAAGAGCTGGCACAGGCATAATCGCTAACAATGTTATAACCGGCCCTTGGAACCACAGCATAACATTCGACAATGTTCGCAGTTTTCAAGCTGACGCGCCTGGATGGATATGCGGCGCTTGCGACGGAACATCTTCGTGGGATGGGAATGAGGGCGTTGGCGAAGAGGCGGGCTATCCCTGCCGTGACCAGATAGGCAGGGGGTATGACTTAACTGCGTTTACACATGACCCTCCATCTCAATATAGCCAAGTTCTTATGCCAGCGTATATATGGGGAAATACTATCAATGGCAACAGAGCGACGGTTTATGTTCACAACAACTGTGGCAAGCACATCAAGGCAAATAGGGATTACTATGAACAGGGCGTATCGTTTAACGGTACATCTGGAGTGGGCAAAGGACTTCTAGCAGAACGGTCTGCTACATGCACCAAAAACACTGCTTATTTTGCTACTGATGCAGGGCATATGGGAACACTGTATAAGTGCTCCGAAACCAATACTTGGACAAAATACTTCGAGCCTTATACCTGCCCTCATCCATTGGCTGATCCGAATGGAGAGCGTCATTGCGACATGTCCATTGCCGGCGTTGCCGGATATGGAATAGCTGGCGCACCTGTGACACCGGAACCTCCCCCTGGCCCGGTGCAACATTACAACTTATCAATCTCCGTATCCGGCAACGGCAACGTTAGAAGCGCGCAACCAGCTATTTCCTGCACTTCCGACTGTTCGGTAAGTCTTGAAGAAGGAACACCGGTTACTTTGAGTGCCATCCCCGATGCCGGCTACACATTTGCCGGCTGGTCGAATGCTTGTTCGGGCATAGGCACATGCAGTGTGCAACTGACCTCAAACATGACGGTAGGGGCGATATTCAATCCAGTATCTGGCGGAGGCGACTCAACCATACCTGTTGTAGCAGGCGACGGGGGTGGAGGTGGCGGGGCCTGTTTTATTGCCACGGCTGCCTATGGTTCTTATCTTGACCCGCATGTGATGGTATTGCGACAGTTCAGAGATAATATTTTACTGACAAATACGCCGGGACGCGCGTTTGTAAAATTCTACTATGCAAATTCTCCCGTGATTGCCCAAATAATAAGTGAGTCTGAAGGACTGCGTTTTGTGACAAGGATTGCCTTAACTCCTGTTGTTTATGTGATGGCCTATCCCGCGGAGGCGCTAATTATTTTCCTGGCGGGTCTTTTGATACTACTCCTCGCTATTGAAAGAAGAAGAAAAAATATTTCTCACATGGGGCTTCCCATAAGCGACAATTACTTCAGACACGGCCCCAGAAGTGCTTTTTTGAGGGTAAAGTAGTTAAAACCAAAGCCCACCGCAAATGTCCCCCTTCGGAGGGGGCGCAGGGGGAGGATGGAAAGCCCAAGACATCAAGTCCACCCCCGGCCCGCTGAAGCGGGCCACCCCCGCCAGCCCCCTTCGACAGGCTCAGGACAGGCTTCGACAGGCTCAGGGTGAACGGGGGGATTAGTGGTATGCGCTTCGCGCTTTTCATTAAAGTGCTTTTTCACCCCTGCCGGCTTGGGACAGTATCGTCATACCGGCGAAGCTGACTTTGTTTCAACTAAAGATTGACATCACCCAATGGTTATCCCAATAGGATGGATTCTTTGCCACAATGTTTTGCTTCCTTCAAAAATTATAATTTAGGCGGCCATAGATCTTCTCTTGATACACGCTTTTTTATTACTTCGGCGGAGACTCCAAACGGTTTACAAATAGTGGGGGCGACTCTTGATAAGACAGCATCAGGATCATTTTCTAAATAATCCACTAGATGATTCTTCCTGATAATGTCGATGGCTTGTTCGACAGCTATAACTAAATCAGGATGCGGAACCAAGAGCCTGCCCGCAAATTCATTGGCCTGCCATTCGAAATTGCTGTACTCATCTTCAGGTAAGTTAAGAATAAAGTTTTTCCAAGCCACCGGATCAACCAGATCAAGGGCTGCTAAAACGTTCTTATGTAAGACGAAATGGCCCACTTCATGTGCAAATGAAAAGCGCATCCGATTCGCATATTTATCATTCATGTAAAAATCATAATCAACCACGATGGCTGTTAAGTCCATTTTAAGCTAGGCATCCATCTCAGTTGAGGAAAAGTGACCATGCTTGGGTTCAGGGATGAGATCCAGGCGGAATTCAGCAATTTTTTCAATATCGACCGGCAGTGAATTTTCCGGCCAGTATTTTTGTCGGAAGTTGCCAGCGATGGACCAGAGATCACTTTTGTTAATCCATTTACACTTGAACTCGCTTACGTCCAAATATCAACCCTCCTTTTTAATCATGTCAATCAACTTATCCAGCTCTTCGACCGTTGGTTTGTCGCTTCTGATTGTGCGAAAGAACATCGGCAATGCTTTTAATACCTCACCATTTGACCGGATATCATCCGGGATGATTCCCGCATCAATATTCGCCATGTCTTTCATTTCCCTCCAGGTTTCTGAACCAATTTTAATACCTAACGCGCGGGCAATTTTCTTTAATTTTTCTTCATCCTGCGGCGGAGCTAAGATGCCGCGTTCGATTTTACTCCAGTTGCTGGCATCCATTTCAACTTGTTTACAAAATTCCCTTAGGCCTATTTCTTGTTTTATCCTTAGCGCCTTGATAAATTCACCATACATAAATACCTCCCCTCGTCTTTTTATAATTCTTGTACGGTTAACACAAAAACTCACGGTAAATTATTTACCACATGTGGTATCATTATAACCACATTAGATATGAAGTCAAGATTTATTTTACTTTTGTAAACACGAAACATGTATTAGCAGCTTTTTTTCTTCAGCAAGTCTTTCGCCAATACGGGTCAGCAACAGATGTAACATCTTGTAATGAACAGCGATACACCGACGAAGAAGCGATTACATACTATGGTGGGCTTGGCATTCAAGAGCAGCCAGCAAGCCCTCCTGTTTGATATGGAACACCGAATGCGAACAGGCTTGGTTGATTTGGGATAAAGCAAGATTGCCCTGACTCCTGTTGTTTATGTGATGGCCTATCCCGCGGAAGCGCTAATTATTTTCCTAGCGGGTCTTTTGATACTTCTCCTCGCTCTTGAAAGAAGAAGAAAAAATATTTCTCACATGGGGCTTCCCATCAGCGACAATTACTTCAGACGCGGCCCCAGAAGTGCATTTTTGAGGGTAAAGTAGGGAAAGAACGGCCAACACGGCTACCAGCCTTTAATCTCTTTCGAGTCTCGCCCTGTCTCCGCCGATGCACCGGCTGGGACAGGGCAGTTTAAATCAGTAAACAAGAAATACACCGCAAATGTCCCCCTTCGGAGGGGGCGCAGGGGGCGGACGAAAAGCCAAGACAACAAAGTCCACCCCCGGCCCTTCGGGCCACCCCCGCCAGCGGTGGACAAGCCATTTAATGTCCCCCTTCGGAGGGGGCCAAAGGGAGGATGGAAAACATAAAATACTAGTCGCATTTATCTCATCAATAT
>CAYWRV010000115.1:0-6505 GCA_964460865.1 uncultured Smithella sp.
GCGGGATTAACCAGCATGTCCGTGGTTCGAGTCCGCGCTGGGGAGCCAAAATAAAAGAGCCCGTTTACAAGCGGGCTCTTTTTTCAGGTGATGACATGCCGTATTTAAGGTGCGGCATGACCTGGTAGAGTATTTGTTGCTCAGAAACAAAAACAATACCGTTGTATGGTCCGCAGTGATACTCCCAACTTTGCCGCTGTTTTGGGCAATCTCGCTGAAGATTCTTTCGGCGCATCTCGCCCCCCCATTGTATGATACATGCGGGTTTGGTCGATGTACGAGTATAGATATTTGGTCGACTTCAAACGGGCAATGACAACCTCATACCCGCTGAATGCCAGTTCTTTCGCGATTGCCGCCCTGTTCCATGGGTTGAGCCAGTAATCACAGCTATTTCCCCCATTTTCATTTTCCTTTAAGTTTGTAACGTCGTACGCTGAGAGCTTTCCACTCGAGAAGCGGGTGAGATTGTATGCGCTGCTGAAGGAATGTGTCGGAGGTCAAAAGCGCGGAGTCGATCTCCCCCTGGTCCAGCAACAGATCCAAGAACGCCCGTTCAGAGTCTGTGAAAGGTAGAAGCATGGATAGTCCCTCCCGGCATTCCCTTACGAGACGCGTCCCGAATTCGGTCGATTCACCTCGGATCTCAGACATATTCACGCGCAGCGTGGGGAGCAACTGCTTGATCAAATCCACGGCGTCGAAGTCGACATCGTCCACAGAGATCGTTCTCCAATCCTTCCTGTTCATCGCGCCGTAGAGCACGAATCCGATGCGAAGGCGGTGGAAATCAAGGTCGTCCATTCGTAAAATCCGATGGCTGTCAAACAGGTCCCGCACCTGTCTGCGCGGCAATAACGCCACGAGCTTACCGGCCGCAAGTTCATGGCGATCCAGCATGGGAATGTCTGTTGCCCGCCAAGCCCCGATGGGATGAGAGTCGCGGCTGATCACCGGCCACAGCGGGATACGGAACATGAAGTTGATGTCAACTTCGAGGTTAGAACTCCGTCCGGAGGCGTTTTCATACCGCAATAACCACTTACCTCCGGCGTGTTCTTCAGGCATCCGCCTTACTGTGAAACCTTCCCGAGCGAAGACTGCTTGAACAGCCTGCTCGACCTTGGGACGCTCGGCAAGCATGCCGTCACGATCTACTGCTCCAACGTAGTTCAGATCGATGTCAACGGAAAGCCGAGGCACATCGAAGATGAAAAGGTTTAAAGCCGTGCCGCCTTTGAGCACCAGCTTCTTTTTAAGAAACGGGTGACTACGCAGTGCATCCAGCAACCCGAGCAGGTGGGCGGCTTTTTCGAGCATATCCGGCCTAAAACCCGTCATTTCCGCTTCGGCGGCCAGCTTCTCTGGTGAGACCTTCATAATACCTCTCCCCACGTCCGTTCAAGCACTTCCCTGGGGACCACCAGATTCCATTCCGATAAGAGAAGGCCTGATGTCCGCTTGGCGCGGTCCAGATAATGCGGTTGCCGGGGTCTCAGAGCACGCAGTGCCTCGATGTGACGGTCCTCCACCATCAACGATTCGCGGTGCTGCTCGAGAAAAAAACCCACCTTCGCTCCGGTGGTCGCGTTTCCGAGCAGCATTGTGTACTCCACGACCTTGTCGAGGTCGAAGAATTCGACGAACTCCAGCGAACGCCAGATTTCCTCCCAGCTTCCCGAAAGGTCCGGACGATCCAGGACGTCCACCAAGGTCCGCTCCAGGCTAGCTACCCGTAGCTCCATTCCGGCACGCTCCGAAGTCAAAATGCCAAAATGGACTTTCCCCGAGCGAAGGAGAGCTTGCGGGAACCTTGTTCCTCGAAAAATATGAGAGCGAAATGTCAAAGGCGCAAGAGGGCGGAATGCACAGTACGTGAGGCGGGCATGAACAGAATAAGCCTTTCCGTGAAACTCCAGTGCCGTATGGTGCGACAATACTGAATCCGGTGTCAGCTTCGCGGCAACGAGAAATGGATCAACAGGATATGAATCGGTGTCGGACCCCAAGGGAATGACGGCATATAACCCGCGCCGTACCCGAACGACCCGCCCGGCCTTCTGGTGGTATGCCAGAAGTGCCTCCTGCGTACGTTCACCAACTTCACCGTGGGAAGACAGATGTTTGGCCAGATCGTCCCCTGTGAAAACAGGGTTCTTTCTGAAGAACTCATCGTGTTTCATCTTCGCTATCCTTGACTTCATTTCATGTTACCCATAGCAATGCTATGGGTATTGGGATAAGATGTCAAGTTTAAATTCGGGAAAATTGACAGATCACACAAAACCCATCTAAAATTATGGGTTTCTCGTGCTCGCGTCAAGCATCGAAGAACCCGCCCACTAACATTCACTACTCGCCCCCGGTAGATAACTTCAGGAACAGACTTTCGCGGCCAGATGGCGTGAATGTCGCGCCTCAAGAACAAGAAGCCAAAAGGAACCTGTTAGAAACGCGATCCAAACCAACACCCGGACGCCCGGCATCCGGAGCAGACGCTGGGACGACAACGCTTTAAGCCGAACAAAAACTTGAATCCGCCCCGAACGCCCTCCCCGGTCAGTGGCGCAACGCCCTGCTCGATTGCCGCCCCGTCGTGGGCACTTCGCATGTGCGCCGCCCCCGGCCGGAGTGCTTCTGGCCCGTGGATGCGTTCGTACTCGTGCGGCGGCTCCTCCATCCGGATATTCAGCGCAAACCATCAAAATAACCGGACAAACACCTTGACAAGGCCTGGCAGTTTGGTACTTTAGCCCCTGTTTGACATTATTTATGTGAATGCACACGCCGGACAGGCCGAAAAAAAAGAAAGCACTGTCCCGAAACCGCGGATTGTTCTGTGTTGATACCATTGCGGCCTGGGACTGCATCGGGTAGGATAAGCCCTGTAAATAAAAAGCTCCAAAGCAGATGGCGTAAAGCGGATAGACCGTTTCTGGAAATTCCGCAAGGGAGAAGTAAATGAGAGAAAACAGAATGACAAGTGATATCCGTATTGACGATAATGTTAAGGCCAAGCAGAAATGACTGGGTTTAAAACTTCAATATATGAAGGATGTATTTTAACCGGCCCGCTCTTTTACGAACCGATGCGTGTAGAGACGGTGCATACCAGCAATGCTGAAACTTGGACTGTTGGTCTCGTTGGCACGCACACCGAACGTTTCCGAAAAGTTACGCTGACAAAACAAGATATTGAAGGGCTGACCATCCTTGAGGCCGGCTTTACTTTCGATGGCGATAGCCGTCTTTTACGTCTGGGACTTCAGGCCTATTCGCTCGGAATTGCCTGGGAATTTGATCCTTATTTTGGCCTTTCGATTTCCCGCGTTGATCCGCTACCGCACCAACTGGAAGCGGTTTATGATTATCTATTGAAACAGGCACGGGTACGATTTTTGTTGGCTGATGACCCCGGCGCAGGAAAGACAATCATGGCCGGTCTTCTTTTGCGTGAACTTCAATTACGCGGTCTTGCCGAAAGAATTCTCATTGTCTGCCCAGCCAACCTGGCATTTCAGTGGCAACGTGAGCTCAGGGAAAAATTTGACGAAAAATTCCTTGTCCTGAAAGGTGGCGACATTCGAGATCAGTTTGGTGTCAACCAGTGGATAGAGCAAAATAAGGTCATTACCTCGCTTGATCTTGCAAAGCGCGCGGAAATACTTCCGGGGCTAAAACAAGTCCAATGGGACCTCATCATCGTCGATGAGGCACACCGCATGTCCTGGACGCCACCATCTCGTAAAACAGCACGTTATGCTTTAGGCGAGCTTTTGCGCGACGCTTCAGACCATCTGTTGTTGATGACTGCAACACCGCACAAAGGTGATCCGGAAAACTTCTCTTTATTCCTTCAATTACTTGATCGTGATGTTTATGCGGATGTTCGTTCCATTGAAGAAGCTATGGCGAGACGAAGTGCCCCTTTTTATCTGCGCCGGACAAAAGAAGCAATGGTCTATTTCCCGGAAAGGCGAGCCGATGGAACCTGGGTGGCGGAAAAAATATTCACAAAGCGTATCCCACACACTGTGGATTTTTCAATTGACGGACAGGAATTTGAACTTTACCGTGAAGTCACACGTTTTGTTAAACGACAAAGCGCCAAAGCCGCAGCACGGGGAGATGACCCCCGTGCCCGAGCTATCGGCTTTTTAATGGCCCTTTATCAGCGCAGATTGGCCTCCAGCACTTACGCCATGCGTCACAGTCTGGAAAACCGTGCGCGCAGACTGGAAGAAGGCATCAAAAGAGCGCAGGAACTGGTAAAGATGGCCCCACCCGATCTTCCAGATCCGGAAGATATCGAGGAGATGGAGGAAGATGAACGCGAGCGGCTGGAAGAGATGCTTGAGGCCATTACACTGGCAGGCAATGCTGATCAGATTCGTGAGGAAATCGAAGAGCTGAGAGGTCTTGCCAAGCAGGCCCAAACCGTTGAAGATGACACAGCGGAAGCAAAACTCGCCAAACTTAAAGACCTGCTACATAAGGAAGGCTTTTTTGATCATCCTGAAAAGCGCCTTTTGCTCTTTACCGAGTTCAAAGACACTCTGGACTATCTGGTGCAAAAGTTAAAAGCATGGGGCTTTAAAGTGGGCTTTATTCACGGCAGCATGAAGCCCGGCAGCCGTGACGAGCCGGGCTCAAGACTTCATTCCGAGCAGCAATTTCGCGAGGGTACAATCCAGGTGCTCGTCGCAACCGAGGCGGCTGGCGAAGGCATCAATTTACAAGTGTGTAATATTCTATTCAACTACGATATCCCGTGGAACCCGAATCGGCTTGAACAGCGCATGGGGCGTATCCATCGTTATGGTCAGCGAAAAGACTGTCTCATATTCAATTTTGTGGCCACCAACACCATTGAAGGCCGCGTTCTCCAAAAGCTATTGGATAAGCTCCAGGAAATCCGTGACGCACTGGACGATGATGCTGTTTTCAATGTCGTGGGCGAAATACTCCCCTCAGCTCATGTCGAACGAGTGCTTCGGGACTATTATTCCGGAAAGCTCGGTGATGCAGATCTGGAAGAACGATTGCTGGAAAATGTGGATGAAGGTCGTTTCCGCTCCATTTGCCAAAATGCGCTGGAAGGGCTGGCTTCCAAAAAACTTAATCTGGAAATGTTAATTGAGCGACGGGCCAAAGCTCAGGAAAGACGTCTTGTCCCTGAAACAATCGCTCGTTTTCTTTATGAAGCTGCACAGTACGTGCCGCTGAAACTCAAAATTATCGAAAGTACACCTTATACATTCGAACCTTCCCGCACGCCGACGGTGCTTCAGAGATACGAACGTGAGACAAACTGGAAATTCCCCCGACTGGCGCAGAAATATCCACGCTGCTCAACAGATCGGGATACGGCGGAAAAGAATAACCTCGAATGGGTCACGCCCGGGCATCCATTTTTTGAATCAATACGCAGGCATGCCTGTGCTAAAGCGAGCGAATCACTTGGCAAGGGCGCTTGCTTTTATTCGTTAGGAAATGAAAACCCGTCACGCATCGATTTTTACCGCGCTCGCGTGGTGGATGGACTGGGCCACATTGTGCATGAGCGCCTCTTTGCCGTTGAGGTAACTGACGAGGGTGAACCACAGCTTCGTGAACCAAACATACTGGGTAACTTTTCGCCTGCATTACCTCCTGAACACCAACCGACCGTTGCCCATAAACCAGAACCGACTGCCTGGCTTCATCAGAACGCACTTCAGCCTTTTCTGGAAGAAACCAGGGAGGAACGAATTACCGAAGTGCAAAGAATTGTTGATCACGTCGAGCTCTCCCTGACCGAATTGTTGCAGCGTGCGGATGAAGAAATAGGAAAAGCCAACGAAGATAAAGAAAGGGGCATCACCGGTGCAGATGGCCGTTTCGCACAGGCTGAAAACCGTCATGCGGAACTGCTGACACGACGGGAACGGCGCCGACAGGAGCTGGAACGTCAGCGTTCCCTCTCACTGCAGGCAGTAGAGCGTATATCCAGTGTCCTGGTCCTGCCCCACCCGGAACGGGAAGCACCGGATGTTCGTAAATTAAGACCGAATCTGGAAACAGAAGCGATAGCCATGCAGGTCGTTATCGAACACGAAAAAGCACAGGGACGGCAGGTTTTTGATGTCCATGAAAAAAACCTTGGATATGATATCACCAGTCTGGATATAGACTCCGGCGAATTGCGACTTATTGAGATCAAAGGCCTCGCTACGCCCACAGGAACGATTTTACTGACACCTAATGAAAGGCGCGTGGCCGAGGACCGCCGGGATTGCTACTGGCTCTACATTGTCACCAATTGCCTGCCTGATCCGCAGACAGGCGCCCAGCCAACCCTGCAGGAACCGATCAAAGACCCGGCCCGTTTCCCCTGGCATGAAGTGACCAAAGTGGCCCATTACTGGATGGAAGTAGATGCCATGACAACACCGATGATGGTCAGGGAGAAACAACCACCGTATGGCAAGAGGGATCAAGAATGAGGAAAAAGATGGCCAACCGC